>CAZXTW010000049.1:15975-16191 GCA_964643525.1 uncultured Roseivirgaceae bacterium | reverse complement strand
GCGCCCTCAGAAGCCACCTTGGGCAGCAACAACCCAGCTACTTACCGCATCCATGACAATGAGCTAAGCAGCAAATTAAGCTTTACCAACGCCAGCAGCAGTGGCTCTGAAGGGGTAGCAGCAGTAGTAGTAAGCATACAGCTAAGCGCTATTGATGCCCTGAACCCCACCACCGTGGGTGTGGTAGCCTCTGGCGGTACGGCCACCAGTGGTGTT
>CAZXTW010000049.1:0-15959 GCA_964643525.1 uncultured Roseivirgaceae bacterium | reverse complement strand
CTCAGTACTGATACCGTAACCATACCTGCGGGGGCATCACAGGGCACATTTGTATTTAATGTAACTGATGATGCCATAGAAGAAGTAAACGAAACCATAGTATTTGAACTCATTAACCCCAGTAATGCCAACCTGAGTGAAACAGACCCCATACTGTTTTCCTATACCATTATTAACAACGACAATACCCCGCTCATACAATTTGCTGATACCACAGCCAGTGGCGATGAGGCCGTTACCCCGGTAAACGTAACGGTGGAGCTTTCTGCCACCTCTATTGCTGATGTAACGGTAGATTATACCGTGAGCGGCACCGCCACCGGCCTGGGCCTTGACCACTCGCTGGCAAGCGGCACCATTAACATACCCTCGGGCAGCATTAACGAAACCATATTCATACCCATCATTAACGATGGCCTCAACGAATCGGCAGAAACTATCATACTTACCCTAAGCAATCCCAACGGGGCTGAGCTGGGTGCTGACACGGTATTTACCTACACCATTATTGACAATGACCCCTTTGGCAACACCGGCCCTGCCGGGGTGGGCAACAGTGCCAACAACGTGTTGTGGCTGCGGGCTGATGCCATTACCGGCTTAAATGATGGCGACACCGTGAACACCAGCTGGGCCGATTTTTCTGGCAACAGCCACGATGCATCGCAGGCTACCGTAAACTACAGGCCTACCTACCAAACCAATGAAATAAATGGCCAGCCAGCCGTGCGCCTTGACGGGGTTGACGACTTTTTTGACGACCTGCATACCTACGAAGGCCGCACCGTTATTGTGGCCCAGCGCATTAGCAGCACCCTCATGCCCACCTCAGACCTGGGCCAGCTATGGGGCAATTACGATGAGGGCGTGCATGTAGCCATGGATGCCCGCGGCGGCAACCTGCGCGGCCTTAGCTTTGATGGCGATGGTTCAATAGGCAACCTGGGCAACTACGCCATTGACGGCGGGGCCTTTTCGGGCTTTGTAGGCAACGACAACAGCACCCAGTGGACGTACGACGTGCCCCAAATCATTACCACTGAATTTAATGCCGACCGCACCATTAACAGGCAAATTATTGGCTCACTGGTGCCTACCTTTTCTGTAGGCAACTTTCAATATGGGGGCGACATTGCCGAGGTAATTGTATACCGCGTTACCCTCAACACCACCCGCCGCAACCTGGTTGAAAACTACCTGGCCGCCAAATACGGCATTACCATTGCCAATGACCTGTATGCCTTTGAGGCTACCCATGGCTTTGATGTAGCCGGTATTGGGCGCGAGGCCAGTGCAGACTTTCATGACAACGCCCAGTCAGGCGGGGTAATCAGTATTGCCAACCCCTCCAGCCTTGATAATAACGACTACCTGCTCATAGGCCATGACAGTACTGACACCACCGCCTGGGTACAGACCAATGTGCCCAACACCACCATTACGCGCATTACACGCACGTGGCGCGTGAGCCAAACCGGCAATGTAGGCACTGTTGAGGTAGCCATTGACACCACCAGCCTGCCCCCACTGCCAGCCAACTTTACCGGTTACGACCTGCTGGTTGATGACGACGGCGATTTTACCAACGGCGGCACCACTACCTATACCCTTGCCCAGGGTGCCGGCAGTAGCTACACCGCCAGTGGGGTAACCCTGGCCCATGGCAACTACCTGGCCATTGCCGCCAACAGCAACCTTGAAATACAGTTTGCCACCACCACACAAAACGGCAGCGAAGGCACAACCCCTGCCCTGCTATTTGTTGAGCTAAACACAACCGCAGCTGATACCGTAAGGGTTGATTTTGCCATTAGCGGCGGCAGTGCCACAGAAGGCATTGGCCAGGACTACCAGCTAACCGCAGGCACCCTGGTACTGCCACCAGGCCAAACCACAGATACCATAAGCATTGCTGTAAATGATGACAGCAGCATTGAAACAGAAGAAACCATTGAGCTTACCCTTGCCAACCCACAAAATGCAGCCCTGGGCATTAACGCCACCCTAACCTATACCATTAACGACAATGACAACTTTGGCTTTGTAGGCCCTGGCGGTGTGGGCGATGCCACCGTAAACTCACTATGGATTAAGCCCGACAGCATTATTGGGCTGAACAATGGCGATAGCCTGAGCAGCTGGCTGGATGTTTCTGGCAACGACAATGACTTTGCCCAGGCCGACCTGGCCGAGCAGCCCATTTACGTAACCAATGCCTTAAACGGCTTTGCCGTGGCCCGCTTTGATGGCACCAAAGAACTAACCGCCCCCAGCGTAGTAACAGGCACCACCGGCCGCACCATATTTTTGGTGGGTAAAGTAAACAATAACGAAGCCACCAGCTCATTCATAGAGCTGAACAAAGGCCGGGGCGGCGGCACAGGGGCCAGCTACCTCATCAGAGGCGAAACAGCCATACGCGTAAGCGGCTTCAGGCTCTATAACGAAGGCTTTGGCACCACCCAGTACCGCCTGCTTACCGTAACCCATGGCGACAATGCCGATGTTACCGAAGTAGCGTCTTACCTGGAAGGTACCCAACTGACTGAAGCCAGCAACAACCCGGCCACCATCAATACCAGCACCGGCGGCACCATGCTGGGCGGCCTGCGCGATACTGACATTCAGCTGGAAGGTGACATTGCAGAGGTGGTAGTATTCAATACTGAACTCAACGAGGCACAACGCCTTATAGTGAACAACTACCTGCACGCCAAGTACAACATGACTGGTGCACTGACTGACGACCTGTATGCCTACCAGAACACCCACGGTGCAGATATGGCCGGCATTGGCCGTGCCAACAGCACCGAACTGCACACCGCAGCACAAAGTGCCTTTATCCTGAAGGTGAGCAATGCCAGTAGCCTTGACTCGGCCGATTACCTGCTGTTTGGCCATGACAACGCCAACTACCTGACCTACACCACCAACGAAACCCCTGGTGATTCAATACAGCGCCTGGCCCGCGAATGGCGCTTTGACGAAACAGGAGACGTAGGCACCATTACCGTAAGCATTGACACCACCCACCTGCCCAGCCAGCCTGCTGGCTTTGACCAGTATGCCATTTGGGTAGATGCCGACGGCGATTTTAACAACGGCGCCACCCAGTACCCATTGGCCCTGACTGATGGCCGCTATGTGGCCAGCAACGTGGCCATTGCCAATGGCAACTTTATGATGATTGGCGTGCTTAAACCCGTAGTGCAATTTGCAGCAGCAACCGGCACAGGGGCTGAAACCACCACACCAGCCACGGTAACCGTTACCCTGAACTATGCCCTGGCTACAGACTTTACCGTGCAGTTTGATACCCTGGCCATAAGCACCGCCACCACTGCCGACTATACCATTGCCACCGGCACATTAACCATACCTGCCCTGAGCACCACAGCCAGCATAACTTTTGATGTAATTGACGATGGCGACTCAGAGTCGAGCGAATCAGTCATACTGGTGCTAAGCAACCCCAGCAGCGGGGCCGTAGGTGCCATTGATACCTTTACCTATGTAATTCAAGACGATGACAATACCCGCACCATTGACTTCTCGTTAAGTGCCTCAAGCGGCAGCGAGTCAACCTCGCCAGCCAATATTACCATCAGGGTATCTGAAATTGATGCGCTTGATACTACCCGGGTTGACTATGAGGTAACCGGAGGCACCGCCACCGGCAGTGGGGTTGACTATACCCTGGCAGCAGGCACCGCCCTGGTTTTACCTGGCGATTTTACGGCCAATATTGCCATAGCCATTAATGCCGATGCCGTAGGCGAAACAGACGAAACCATAGAAATAACCCTTAACAACCCACAAAACGCCAACCTGGGCACCAACCTCACCCATACCTATACCATTGTTGATGACGACCCTGCCTTTGCCGTAAGCTTTACCAACACCTCACTGGGTGCCTCTGAAAGTGTGGGCACTGACAGCATTGAGGTAAGCCTTGACGGGGTGGCTGGCTCTGACATTACCGTTGATTATACCATTACAGGCGGCACAGCCACAGGCAGCGGCACTGACTATACGCTGCCGGCAACAGGCACCATTACCATTAACGCAGGCAACCAGCAGGCCTTCTTAACACCGGTTATCAATGACGATGCCCTTATTGAAGGCGGCGAAACCATTGTCATTACCCTCTCTAACCCCAATGGGGCCACCCTGGGGGCCGACTCTGTGGTGACGTATACCATTGGTGATAACGATGCTGACATTGGCAGTACAGGCCCTGGTGGTATTGGTGACTCAACTGATAACCTGCTGTGGCTACAGGCCGATAAGATAGAAGGCCTGAACGACGGCGACGCCCTGAGCGACTGGGCCGACCAGTCAGGCAACGGCTTTGACTTTGAGCAGCTTAGCGGTGCCTTACAACCCACCTATGAAACCAACCGCATTAATGGCATGCCTGCCGTTGAGTTTAATGACGATGTAATGACCGCCCCGGCTATTATTACAGGCACCACGGCGCGTACCATTATTATTGTGGGCAAGGTCAACGCTGACGAGGCCGGCAGCGGCTTCCTTGAACTGAACAAAGACCGCGCCGGCGGCACCGGTGCCAGTTACCTGGTACGCGGTGAGGTAGCCATCAGGGTAAGCGGCAACAGGGTATACAATGAATCATTTGGTTTGACTGACTACCGCATGCTTACCGTGAAACAGGGCGAAAGTGCCGATGTAACGGCCGTGCGCTCATTCCTTGAAGGCACAGAACTGACTGAGCTAAGCAACAGCGCGGCCACCATCAACACCAGCACCGGCGGCACCATTATTGGTGGGTTTAATGAGGGGGCCAACGCTGAGTTAAATGGCGACATTGCCGAAATGATTTTGTATGACATTGAGCTCAACACCACCCAGCAAACCATTGTAGAAAACTACCTGCACGCCAAATACCAGTTAACTACAGCCATACCGTATGACTATTACAGCTTTGAAAACAGCCATGGGTACGATGTGGCCGGCATTGGTCGCGAATCGGCCGCTGATTTGCACCTGCAGTCTGAATCGGCAGGCATCCTCACCATTGGCAGCCCCACTGAGCTGAACGATGGCGACTACCTGTTTTTTGGCCATAACAATGGCGGCATTACCACCTGGACCACCACCGATGCGCCCAATAGCGGCGAAAACATCCAGCGCCTGGCCCGCGAGTGGCGTGTAGATTTTGACCAGGCTGGCGATGGGTCAGTGGGCACACTAACCGTTACCATTGATACCACCCTGCTGCCAGTAGCACCCAGCGGCTTTGAAGAGTACTTTCTGCTGGTTGATGGTGACGGCGTGTTTGCCTCTGGCGCTACCCAATATGCCCTGACCAACAATGGCAATGGCACCTTTGAGGTAGCCGGCATTAGCCTAACTGACAATGACTACCTGGCCATTGCTGTGGCCAGCCAAACCATACAGTTTACCCTGGCCAGCTCGCAACTGGCAGAACCTAACGGCCCGGCTACCATTGAGGTAGTAACCAACTTTACACCAGCCAATAACATTACCGCTACCTATACCGTTACCAGCGGCACGGCCACCGGCAGCGGCACTGACTATACGCTGGCCAGCCCGGGCACGGTTACCATTACCCCGGGCAATACCACGGCACTGATCAGCATTGACCTCAACAACGATGCCCTGGCCGAAAGTGAAGAAACCATTGTGTTAACCCTTTCAGCCCCCAACGGGGCCGTGCTGGGCACCGAAACCACCCATACCTTTACCATAAATGATGACGACCAGCTGCGCAGCATTGAGTTTTCAAGCCCCAGTGCCAGTGGCAGCGAAGCGACAGACTCGGTAACCATTGTGGTGCAGAACAGCTTTGTTGACAATACCAACCCCACCACCGCCTTTTACGAGGTTACGGCGGGCACAGCCACCGGCAGCGGGGTTGACTACAGCCTTGACACCGGCACCGTAACCATACCGGCCACACAAACCTCGGCCAATATTGTGCTCTTTATTAATGAAGACATCCTGGACGAAAACGACGAAACGGTGGTCATCACCCTGTCAAGCCCTACCAATGCCAACCTGGGCAGCAACACCACCTTTACCTATACCATTCAAGACAATGACGCCCCCCCTACCCTGGCCTTTACCAACACCACCGCCTCTGAATCTGAAGCCATTACCCCGGCCCAGATAGAAGTAAGCCTCAGCACCTTCTCGGGCATTGATGTTATGGTAGATTATACCGTAACCAGCGGCACTGCCACCCAGGGCGTTGACTACAGCCTGAGCGATGGCACCCTGACCATACCCGCAGGGGCACTGATTGGCAACCTGCTGCCTGTTATTTTTGACGACAGCGAAATTGAAGGGGGCGAAAGCTTTACCATTACCCTGAGCAACCCCAGCGGGGCTACCCTGGGGGCCGATTCAATACTGGTGTACACCATTGCCGATAACGACAATGAAGGCTTTACCGGCCCGGGCGGCGTAGGCGATGCTGACAACAACAGGCTGTGGCTCAAGGCCGATGCCATTACCAGCGTGAACGATGCTGACCTGCTAACCGTATGGAGTGACGCCTCTGGCAACCTGAACAACTTCTCGCAAGGCAACCCCTCATTGCAGCCCACCTACCGCACCAGCCAGGTCAACAACCAGCCCGCCGTGGTGTTTGACAACGACGTCATGTCGGCCGGCAACATCATCAGTGGCCAAATAGGCCGTACCATCTTTATTGTGGGCAAGGTTGATGACAGCGTCTCTACCAGTGGCTTTCTTGAACTGAATAAAGACAGGGCCGGCGGCACCGGCGCCAGTTACCTGGTGCGTGGCGAGGTAGCCATCAGGGTTAGTGGCAACAGGGTATACAACGAGGGCTTTGGCACTACTGACTACCGCCTGCTAACCGTGCGCAACGCTGCCGGGGCTGATGTACTTGAGGTAGAGTCGTTCCTTGAAGGCACCGCCCTGACAGAGGTCAGCAACAGCCCGGCCACCATCAACACCAATGCTGCAGGCGGCACCATTATAGGCGGCTTTAACGAAACCACCGATGCCGAGCTGAACGGGGGCATTGCCGAAATCATTATTTACAACAACCGCCTCAACAACGCCCAGCGCATTATTATTGAAAACTACCTGGCCGCCAAATACAATTTAACTGTGGCCAATGATGTTTATGCCTATTCATTTACCCACCCCAATGAGGTGGCAGGTATTGGCCAGACGGGGGCCGACACGGCACACCTCACGGCACAATCGGCAGGCATATTGCGGGTAAGCAGCCCCGCTGACATGAACGACAATGAGTTTTTACTGTTTGGCCATGACGGGGCTGATGCCAGCAGCTGGACTACCCTGGAAGCACCCAACAGTGGCGAAAGCATACAGCGCATTTCACGCGAGTGGATTATGAGCGAAACTGGCGATGTGGGTACCATTACCATTGGCATTGATACCACCAACCTGCCCGTGCGCCCCACCGGCTTTGACACCTACTACGTACTGGTAGATGCTGATGGTGATTTTAGCAGTGGCGCCACCTTTTACGCCATGAACTATACTGAAGATGCCTTCTACGAAGCCAACAACGTGACTGTGGCCGGGCAAGACTTTGTAACCATTGCCGTGGTGCGCAACGTCATTGAGTTTGCCACACTTACCAGCAACGAGTTTGAACCCCGCAGCCCGGCTACCATTGAGGTCACGCTAAACTTTCCGCTGGGCAATGACGTAACGCTAGATTATAATGTAACAGCCAATGGCAGCGCTACGGGTGGTGGGGTTGACTATACCCTGAACGACGGTACCGCCACCATTACCGCAGGCAATACCTCTACCCTGCTTTCAATAAGCATCTTTAATGACGTAATAGCTGAAAGCGACGAAACCGTTGAAATAAGCCTGAGCAACCCACCAGATAATGTAGTGATAGGCACCGTAAACCCCCACGTATTTACCATTAATGATGACGACAACCTGCGTGAAATATACTTTGAGGTTGACAGTACGGGTGGCAACGAAGGCACCACGCCAGTAGCCGTAAGCGTGCGCATTACCCCCAGCCAGGTTGACCCGTCAAACCCAACCACGGCAGACTATACTGTAACCGCAGGCACAGCCACCAGTGGCACTGACTTTGCTGCCCTGAGCGGTACGGTAACCATACCAGCCAATACTGATAGCGCTGGCTTTACCATTGACATTACAGACGATGCCCTGTTTGAAGAAAACGAAACCATTGTAATTACCCTTTCTAACCCAACCAACAGCAACCTGGGCGACTCTACTGACACACCAATAGAATTTACCTACACCATTGTTGATAACGACAGCCAGCCTACTGTTGCCTTTACCAATACAACCAGCACAGTAAGTGAGGCCGATGGTACAGTAACGGTAGAGGTCAGTACCAATACAGCCTCAGGCCAGGACGTTACGGTAGATTACACCGTGGCCGGTACCGCAACCGCCGGCGGGGTAGACCACTTCTTGGCGGCCGGCACGGCCACCATTTCAGCTGGCGATACCACAGCCAACCTGAGCATTCTGCTGGTGAACGATGCCAGCACTGAAATACCAGAAACCATTGTAATTGACCTGGGCAACGCCCAAAACGCCCTGCTGGGCACTGACAGCATCCATACAGTAACCATTAATGATGACGACAATGTGGGCTTTACCGGCCCTGGTGGTGTGGGTAACAGCACCATTAACCCCCTGTGGCTACGCGCCAATACCTTGAGCCTGAGCAATACCGACCCGGTTACGGCATGGGCAGATGGTTCTGGCAACAGCAATGACATGGCACAGGCCACCGGTAGCGAGCAGCCCACCTACCGCGCCAGCGTAGCCAACGGCCTGCCTGTTGTACGCTTTGATGGCGGCGACCACCTGGAGGGCAACGACATTATTGAAGGTGCCGGCGGCCGCTCGGTTTTTGTGGTGGGCAAAGTAAACAACGATGCCACCACCCCTTACTGGATAGAGCTGAACCGAAACCGGGGCGGCGGCGATGGTGAAAACTACGCCATTAGCGGCGAGGTAGCTGTGCGGGTAAGTGGCAATATTATTTACGACACCAGCTTTGGCACGACTGACTTCAGGCTGCTAACCGTTACACATGCCACCAATACCGTAACACGCGATATTGATGCTTACCTTGACGGCACCGCACTCGACACCACCTCTACCAACAGAGGCACAACAACCGTAAACACCCAGGGTGATGGCACCGTTATTGGCGACCTTGACAACACCGGTGGCAGCCTGGATGGTGATATTGCCGAGCTGGCCGTTTTCAATGTTGAGCTCAATGAAGCACAGCGCCGCATTGTTGAAAACTACCTGGCCGCCAAATACAACCTGACCATTGCCAACGACCTGTATGCTGAAGTACAGGGGCCCAACACCTATGGCTCAGAGGTAGCAGGCATTGGTCAGTTCAGCAGCACCGCCTTCCATGTCAAAGCACAGTCGGGCGGGCTGCTGGCCATCAGCAACCCCAGTTCCTTTAGCGATGGCGAGTACCTGCTGTTTGGGCACGATGGCGGCGATACCAGTGCCTGGGTAGGTACCGAAGTACCCAACAGCTCAGTTGAACGCCTGGCCCGCGAGTGGTACGTTGATGTAACAGGCAGCCCTGGCGTATACACCGTTACCGTTGATGCCAATGTGCTTAACCCACTGCCTGCCAGCTTTAACGGCTACATCATTATGGTTGATACTGACAGCAACTTTACCACCGCACCCACTATTGTACCCCTGAGTGATATTGGCGGCGGCCTGCACGAAGCCAACAACGTAAGCCTGCCAGATGGCAGCTATGTGGCCATTGGTGTAATACAGAACATTTCAGGCACTGATGGCGATTTTAACAACCCCGCCACCTGGCTAAGTGGCATTGTGCCTGGCTCAGGCCAGCAGGCTGTTATTGACCACAACGTGTTCCTCTCGGCCAATACCCAGGTGGGCTCAGTAGTAATCAACACCAATGACACGCTTGATATTACAGGCTTTACCCTTACCCTTGACAGTGGCACTGTAACGGGCAGCGGCGTATTGCTGGCTGGCACGGGCAGCACAGTGGCCTATGCTGCGGCCAACGCCCAGTGCATTTCGGCCATTAGCTACAACAACCTGACCCTGAGCGGCAGCGGGGCCAAAACCCTGTGTGGCAATGTTGATGTAAATGGCAACCTGACCATTACCAGCAATTTAGATGTTGATGCCACCAATGACTATACCATTAATGTGGCTGGTAACTTTAACAACACAGGTACCTTTACTGCCCAACAGGGCAATGTGGTCTTTGACGGCACAGGCACCCAAAGCATTGAAGGGGTGGCCACCACCTTTTACGATTTAACCATTAGCAAAGGCGGCGGCAGCGTGCAGCTCAATGCCTCGCCAACCATTAGCGATACCCTGTTTATGGCTACCGGTAACCTGGTGCTGGGCACCCGCGACATGACCTTTACCAGCACTGCCGTAACCTCTGGCGCCAGTGGTGCCTCATTCATTGAGGCCGATAATGTGGGTACCGTTATTAAGCTCATAACAGCACCGCTATCATTTACTTTTGACGTAGGCGATGCCTCCGGCGATTACTCGCCGTTTGACTTTACCCTGGTTACTGCCGACTTGAGCAGTGCCAGCGTACGGCTAAACCTGCGCGACCAGATTTATTCTGAACTGAGTGATGCCAACATATTCCTGTCAAGGTACTGGTCATTAACACCGGCAGGCATTACCGGGGCCATTAACTACAGTGTAACCATGCACTACCTGCAGGCCGATGTATTTGGGTTTGAGCAGGTGCTGCAGGCCGTTAAATTCAACAGCGGCTGGCAAAACAGCAATGGCGATGAGGTACTTGACACCACAAACAATACCCTGACCTGGCCTGGCCTTGACAACTTCAGCGACTTTACAGGCGCTGGTGATGGCACCCCGCTGCCGGTTACGCTGGTTGACTTTGTAGCCAGAGCAGAAGGCCGTGTGGTAAAACTACTGTGGGAAACAGCCACTGAAACCAACAACGATTACTTTACTATTGAGCGCTCACGTGATGGCATTAACTTCACTGACCTGCTTGAGGTAAACGGTGCCGGCAACAGCAGCGCGCCCATTAGCTATGAAGCATTTGATGAAGCCCCCTACCAGGGCACCTCATACTACCGGCTGCGCCAAACAGATTTTGATGGCACTGAATACCAGTCTAAAATAAGGGTTGTATACATTGAGCCTACCCTTAGTACCGTAGCCACCGTATACCCCAACCCACTGCGGGGCATTGACTTTACCCTGCAATTGGGCCAAACTGATGGGGCTGCACCTGTACAGGTAGTGGTTTACAACACGCTGGGTGTAATTGTGGGCGTTTATAACTTAACCACCAACAGCAACGGCCTGCTAACTGAGCAGCTACAGCTAAGCAGCCCCTTGCCTGCTGGCATATACAATATAGTAGTTAGTACACCCCTTGGGCGCCAAAGCATCAGGCTGGCTATTGAACAATAGCAGGGCCTTTCAACCTGACTACACAAAAGCCACCCCGGTGCCTGCCGGGGTGGCTTTATACTTTAACACCCGAAAATTATGTAATGCCGCGTGTGAATCATTTTTGAATTGCCGTTATTTGAACAAAGGCCATGCCATTACAGGCAGGGCCATACATAACCTTATTAAACAACCATTGCCATGAGTGCCACCGCATGGGCCGGGGTTAGCACCGTGTTGTTTGTTGCCCTGGTCATTACATACATCATCTTGTGCAGGGTAAGGCGCAAATACAACGCCAACCTCATCAATAACCCCAAAGTATTTCAACGTGCGGTTGAAGAGGGCAACCTGGGTTTATGGCATTGGGACATCAGCACCAACAAAGTGTATTGGTCTAACAATGTTGAAACCATCCTTGGCCTGCCCAAAGGCTCATTCGGGGGTACCTTTGATGCGTACAATGAAATGGTGCACCCCGATGATGTGCCCTGGGTGCAGCAAAAAATAAACGAAGCCCTCAACAACCAGAGCCCCTACCACATTGAGCACCGTATGGTACTGCCCAATGGCAGCATCAGGTGGATCAAAGGCAGAGGCAAGGTACACTTTTCAGTCAATGGCAAGCCCATAAGCATGAGCGGCAATGTGGCTGACATCACGCTCGAAAAGCAGTTTGGCAATGAAAAAGAGGCCTTATTTGAGCAACTTAAGCAAACCAACCACGAGCTTGAGCAATTTACCTATTCGGTTTCGCACGATTTACGCAGCCCCCTGATTACCATCAAAGAGTTTATTCAGGTCATTCAGGCCGACCTGGCCGAAAACAACCTGGAGGGCATCAAAACAGACCTGGGTTATATGCGCAAAGTGGCCGATAAAATGGAAATGCAGCTACAGGGCCTGCTCACACTTTCGCGCATTACCTCTGGCAAACTGGTTTCAGAACGGGTAAACCTACAGGCCGTTATCAATGAAGTGAGCCAACTACTGGGTGGCCACATACATGCAAAAAATATTGCTTTGGTTGTGCACCAGAACTTCCCAACAATTCATGGCAGCAAAATCAGGTTAATCCAGCTGTTTCAAAACCTCATTGAAAATGCCATAAAATTCATGGGCCAGCAAGCCTCGCCCCTGATTGAGGTAGGCCACCGCAGGCTGCATGGGCAAACCACCTATTTTGTGCGTGACAACGGCATTGGCATCAGCCAAAACCAACAAGAAATTGTATTTAACCTGTTCCATAAATTAAACCAGGCCGATGATGGCACGGGCATAGGCCTGGCGCTGGTAAAAAAAATAGTTGAAATGCACCAGGGCAAAATATGGGTGCACTCTGAGGGCTCAAACAAAGGCACCACCTTTTTGTTTACCTTACCAGGGTTGCCTGCTGTACAACAATACAACACACCAACCTACCCCCCAGCCAAATAACCAACTCAACCAAACATGACACAACACATCATACTATTGCATGGTGCCCTGGGCAGCAAAGCACAGCTGGCACCTTTAGCAGCTGCACTGCCTAAGCACGTACAGGCACATACTTTTGACCTGCAGGGGCACGGCCCCACCGCTATGCCCCCTCAGGGCTACCACATACCAGACTTTGCCCAGCAGCTGCATACCTACATTAAAAAGCATAACCTGCAGCCAGCAAATGTGTTTGGTTACAGCATGGGTGGGTACATTGCGCTATACCTGGCGGCACAACATCCCCAGGCCATTGGCAGGCTTATGACGTTGGGCACCAAGCTTAACTGGACGCCCCAGGGCGCAGCCAAAGAAGCCGCCATGTTGAACCATGAAAAAATTAGCCAAAAAGTACCTGCTTTTGCCAAAACATTACAACAAAGGCATGCCCCCAATAACTGGATTACCGTATTAGAAAATACGGCACAACTCATGCACAATTTGGGCAGCAGCAACCTGCTTAGCCAGCAGGTACTGGCCGCTATTCAGCCACCAGTAACCATTGGCTGGGGCCAGGCCGATAATATGGTTACTGAGCAGGAATCGGCACTGGCAGCCAAAGCTTTACCTCATGGGCAGTTATGGGTGGCACCTGATACCCCGCACCCCATTGAAAAGGTGCCGCTGCCCCAATTAATTAACAAAATCAGCCAATTCTTTAGCTTGTAATCTGCACTGCCAGATGTAATTGTATTCTATCCTAAATTTTACTAAAATAGTACACTATTCATCGTGTGGCTTGCTGGCATCCAGCAAACAATAGCCAATACCTTGGCAACAACTAAAAAGCTATTGCCGGGCCAGCGCACGTAGTATTGCAAACAGCAGCAAACAACAAACTTACCTGACCAGACAAGGCACGGTACTAACCGCTTGTTTAAATCAATTAGGCATGAAAGCCAGCATCATATTTGCCTTAACAATTCTAGTTACCGCCGCTGGCGTTGGCACCCTGTATGGGCAACAGGCAAACCTGCAGGCCCTACAGCAAAAGCTAAAAGCATCAGTCCCTGGTGATACTGCCTATGTAAACACCCTTAACGAGCTGGCCAATGCTTACCAGGGCATCTCGGCAGATAGTATGATTGCCTACGCCCGCCGTGCCTTAGACCTATCGCAACTCATTGGCTACAATGAGGGCATTGCCCGTAGCTTCCATTACTTTGGCGTAGCCCTGCTTAGTAAAGGCATGCACAACAGTGCCATGGCTTACTTTTTTGAAATACTTGATATACAAGAGGCCCTGGGCAACAAACACTACATAGCAGATGCGTACCACAACATAGCCCTGATTTACCAAAACCAGGAAAACTACGGCAACGCCTTAGATTACAACAGCAAAGCGCTTGAACTGCGCCTGCAAATGGGCAATGACCTTGAAATTGCCAAAAGCTATGACAACCTTGGGGCAGTGCACCAGCAGCTGGCAGATTATGACAAGGCCCTTGAATACTACCAAAAATCACTGGGCATTAAAGAAACCTATACCGATGCTGAAGGTACAGCCTTTGCCCTGAACAACATTGGCAACATATATACCAGCCAGCAAAACTACCTTAAGGCCCTGGATTACCTGATCAGGGCCTTACAAATAAGAGATAAATACAACAATGTTGAGGGCATTATTGAGTCTAGCAATGACCTGGCAGAGGTATACATCTATACCGGTAATGAAGGCAACGCCAAAAAACTACTTAACCGTGCCGGGCACCTGGCCTTTGAAAACGATAACAAATCGCAGCTGCAAAACAACTACTACCTGCATGCCATCCTCTACGAAAAGAAAGGCAATTACAGGCAGTCGTTAGAATGGTACAGAAAGTTTAAAGAGCTGCAAGACAAAATATTCAACGAAAAAAAGAGCCTGCAAATGGCCGAAATGCAGGCCAAGTACCAATCAGAAAAGAAAGAGGCAGAAAATGCCATGCTCAAGCGGCAGCAGGAAATTAGCCAAAGTGTCATCAGGCTGCAATCGCTGGCGGGCATAGCTACCTTTTTAGTATTGGCCTCGGTGGTAGTATTGGCCATTACACAATACCGCTCAAAAAAACGGCAGCAGCAGGTAAGCAACCAGCTACGTAGCCAAAAAGCAGTGATACAGGAAAAAAACGACACGCTGGCCACCTTAAACAACGAAATTACCAGCAAAAGTAAAGCCCTGAACGAGCAAAAAGAAAACCTGCAAAGCCTCAATCACCTCAAAGACAAGCTGCTGTCAATCATCTCACACGATGTACGCAGCCCGCTTACCTCACTTTCAGGTACTTTAGAGCTGGCCAGCCATGGCATATTAACCAATGAAGAAATCAAGGGCATCATTCCTGAGCTTAAAGAAAAAGTAAACAACACTGCCTACTTTATTGACAACCTGCTGCACTGGGCCAAATGCCAGATGCAGGGCTTTGAAGTAATACCAGAAAGCTTTAACGTACACAATGTAGCCAATGAAAACGTACGGCTGCTTAAACCCATTGCAGAAGCCAAAGGCGTTAAACTTGTCAACACAGTTGAAAGCCATTTACATGCCCTGGCCGATCCTGAAATGATGAAACTCGTCATCAGAAACCTGGTAAGCAACGCCATCAAATTTACTGACGATGGTGATACCATTGACATATCCTGCAAAAGCAATGGTACCATGGTTACCGTAACAGTAACTGATACCGGCATAGGCATTGCCACCAAAGACCAGAATAAAATCCTGAACGACGCCTACTTTACCAAGTACGGCACTAAAAATGAAATGGGCACTGGGCTGGGCCTGCTGTTATGCCGTGAGTTTGTTGAAAAAAACGGAGGCAAATTATCTTTTAAAAGTGTGGAAGGGCAAGGCACCAGCTTTAGCTTTACCATACCAAAGCAGGCCAGCTAAACCAGCAGCCTACCTGTTAAATACCCAACAGCCACATTAATGGATACAATCAGGCAATTATTAAACCAACTATACCCTGCTGCCGAGGCGGCAACTACCTGGCAGCAACTGCAGCCAATTATGCAGCGCTATACCCACCGGCAAAAGC
>CAZXTW010000048.1:6090-16209 GCA_964643525.1 uncultured Roseivirgaceae bacterium | reverse complement strand
TGGCCAACGGCGCCAGGGTAGTGGTTTGTGGCAGGGTTTCAAGCACGCTGCCATTCACCAGCAGCTGCACTTCATAAGCCGTGACGGTATTAAGGCCATAATTGCGCACTTCTACCGAGGGTATAAAGCTGGGGTCGCAATTGCTGTTGCCGGGTGTTACAATGCGGCGCACGCCCATATCGTCATTTACCTGTACCGGGGGCGTCAGTGCTGGGGAGGTAACCAGGCTGGCCCGCCGTGGGCTGTTCATCAAAACGGTGCGCATCCGCTCACGCTGGCAGCTGGTAAACATATTCATGCACACATCGTCAGTAAAATCCATGTAATTTTCGCTTTGGTCCAGCACGTCGCAGGTCACCTTTTCGTCGGGGCAGCCTTCAGTTTCAATGCTGGCTGTGGGGGTATCGTCACAAAAGTCATCCACCCCACAGCCGCCGTCGCCCCAGATATGGCGCAGCCCCAAAAAGTGGCCTATTTCATGGGTGGTGGTGCGCCCTTTGTCAAAAGGGGCGGCCAGTACCGGAAAATCGCCCTTATTGCTGCTGCCAAATGTACTGTGGCGCATCACCACGCCGTCGGTAAGGCGGTTATTGCTAAACTCATTGGCCAGCCCGTCTATATCAGCCACCGGAAACTGCGCAAAGCCCAGCAGGTCGCCAGCCAGTGGGGCCACCCAAAAGTTCAAATAATCTTCAGCAGGCCAGTAGGCCAGGGCCTTCAGCTCGGGGCCGTCGGCAAAGCGCCATACTTCTCTGGTGCCTCTGGTGCGGGTAATGCCCGTGGTGGGCAGGCCTTCAGGGTCTTGCAGGGCTATTACAAACTCAATCTCAATATCAGCAGCTACATCAACAAACTGTGGGCGGGTAAAGGCGGCATCAGGGTTGGTGCGCCTAAAGTCTTCATTCAATACCTCAATCTGGCTCATAATCTGGGCATCACTTATATTGGTGCCTTCGCCCACGGGTTCGCCATTATGAATTACATGCACCACCACTGGTATAGTAATTACCCCCTCTTCTGTGCGTTGCACAGCACGGTTTTCCATCCGCTGCTTTAGCCAGGCCTCAAACTGCTCCTGCCGGGCCCGCTCTTCATCGCTCCATTCACCAGGGTGGTTACCGGGGCAGTGCCGCCCAGGCTGTTGGGCACTTAAGGTAAAAGGTAAAAGTAATGTTGTAATGAATAGTAGGTAGAGTATTCTATACATAGGTTTGGTGGTATGCTGTACTTTTAGATCAATTATAGTTGGTTAAACTGGTATAACGTACCGTTGGTGTGTATGGTATGCCCTGTAAAAATAATCATAGAAACATAACAGCGCCTTTGGCGGCCTAATAAAAAAGGCTGGCTATAAATAAAATAACCGGTATGCCGCTGGGCGCACATACCGGTTACTTGCTTTTGGGTTCATTAGTTGTTGTTTACTGCAGGGCAGTAGGCGCGGTTATGTTAATGGCCTCAACGGCAGTAACCTCAGGCACTGCTCGTTTTATGGTTTCTTCAATGCCGGCCTTCATGGTCATGGTGCTCATGGGGCAGCTGCCACAGGCACCCAGCAATTCAAGCTTTACAATGCCATCGTTGCTTACGTCAAGCACCTTTACATCGCCCCCGTCAGAGGCCAGGTAAGGCCTTATACTGTCTAGCGCACCTTCAATTCGTGCAATCAACTCATTATCAGTACTCATTCCCTTCGTGGTGGTTTATTGCTTCATTTCTACAACCTGGGTCTTTTCTTGTGTGGCATTGCGTATGGCCACCTGGCGGGCCAGGTTCTGGGCCACCTCTTTAAAGGCGCTTTCACTAATGCCACTTTTCATTACGGCAGGGTAGCCGTTATCGCCACTTTCACGAATGCCCTGCACCAATGGTATTTGACCTAAAAGCGGCAAATCGTGGCTTTCTGCCAGCTCAGTACCGCCGCCTTCACCAAAAATAAAGTATTTGTTTTCAGGCAATTCTTCTGGCGTAAAATACGCCATATTTTCTACAATACCCAATACCGGTACGTTGATTGACTGTTGCTTGAACATGGCCAAACCTTTGGTTGCATCGGCCAAAGCCACCTTTTGCGGGGTGGTAACAATCAGTGCCCCGGTTACAGGTACACTTTGTACCAGCGTAAGGTGGATGTCACTGGTGCCGGGGGGCAGGTCAATCAATAAGTAATCCAGTTCACCCCAGTCAGTATCACCCAAAAACTGCCGTAGCGCCTGGCTGGCCATGGGGCCGCGCCATACCACAGCATTATCGGGCGGGGTTAAAAAGCCAATTGATATCAGCTTTACCCCATACTGGTCTATGGGCACTATATAGTTCTTGTCATTTATTTTTTTAACAGTGGGCTGTTCATGTTCACAGTTAAACATGGTGGGTATTGACGGGCCAAATATATCAGCATCAATTACGCCTACTTTAGCACCACTTTTAGCCAATGACACGGCCAGGTTTGAGGTAACGGTGCTTTTGCCTACGCCGCCTTTGCCAGAGGCAATGGCAATAATATTTTTAACCTTGGGTAGCATAGGGGCGTTGCTGCGCACCGTAGTTACCTGGCTGCTCATGGTAATGTCAAGCTCAAGGTGCTCGCCAACCAGGGTATGAATGGCCCTGGTACAGTCGTTCTTGATAATTTCTTTAAGCGGGCAGGCCGGGGTGGTAAGTACTACCGTGAAGCTTACCTTGTTATCGGTCACTTCAACATCTTTGATCATATTCAGGGTTACCAGATCTTTCTTTAGGTCTGGGTCATTTACCGTTTTTAATGCGGCCAGTATATCGCTCTTGGTTGCTGCCATATGTGTTTTAATTCCCTTTGGGTAAAGCGTGCAAAACTAATGAGAAATTTGCATTTGCACCTGCTTACTCATTGAACTACCCCTGCACCAGAATAATTCATTGCCACAGGTGTCAACTGTATGACTATAATTAAGGTTTGGCACAGTGCATTGTGGTGGGGTCGTACCGCCTGGGAAATGCAGGTGCCGTTGTTGGTAGCATTTGGCTTAGTGCCTGAGTATTGTATATTTGACTTTTACAGTTAGTAACTTAACCTTTACAATGAGCGACCTTTATATTGACCTGATGACTGACTTTGGGTTTAAACGTATTTTTGGGCAAGAAAACACCAAACCACTTTTAATTCATTTGTTAAACACCATATTACAGCCTAAAACCCCCATTACGGCACTAATCTATATCAACTCTGAGCAAATGGGGCAAGTGCAAAATAGTCGTAAGGTGGTGTTTGACATACATTGTGAAACTGCCAATGGCGAGCGTTTTATCATAGAGATGCAGAAAGATTACCAGCAAAACTTTATTGAGCGCACACTATATTACGCTGCCATGGCACTAACCGGTCAGGGCGAAAAAGGAAGAAGCTGGAAGTATGGCATTCAGAAAGTAAACTCAGTCAGTTTATTGAACTTTGTATTATTAAAAAACTATGACAGTGCTTTGCAGCGTACAATCAAATTGACAGATACGGTGAGTTGCAAGGAGTTTACCGATAAACTGAACTTTTATTACGTGGAATTCCCTAAATTTGATAAAGGGATAGAAGAATTAAGTTCTGACCTTGACCGCTGGTTGTATATCTTTACTAACCTGCATAAACTAAAAACGCGGCCCGCTGCACTACAGTTTGGTATATTTAAAAAAGTCTTAGATATGGCAGAAATTGCAAAAATGAGCCCTGAAGAGTATTACGCTTACCAGCTTAGCTTAAAGCATGAGCGTGACTTTTACAACCGAGAGTTTACGGTAAGGGAAGAAGGCCGAATAATAGGCCTGCATGAAGGCAGAAAGGAAGGTAAGCAAGAAGGGCGTGAAGAAGGCCGTCATGAAGGCCAGGATGAAAAGGCTCAACAGGTTGCCATTAAGTTGCTACAGGCCGGTAAGTTATCAATTGAAGATATTGCAGATGCCATAGAGAAAGATGTTGCTTTTGTTGAAACAGTAAAAGCCCGGCTAAACGCCAATTCCTGACTTCTCAAATGGCTTACCCCGCCGGCAAAACTTTTTAACGGGTTTTCTTTTTTCTACTCTGCCTGTCAGAATACGTATCTTTGCTGCCCAGCCCGCCCGGGGGTGGCTGGTTATTTCATAGCATTACTTGCATGGCAATAAGCAATAGCACCATAGAAGAGGTTAAAAACCGCATGGATATTGTTGACGTAATTGGCGATTACGTGAACCTGAAGCGTGCGGGTGCCAATTACAAAGGGCTAAGCCCTTTTAATGAAGAAAAAACACCCTCGTTCATGGTGTCGCCCGCCAAAGAAATATTTAAGTGCTTTAGCTCTAGCAAAGGGGGCGATGCCATTACCTTTATTATGGAAATAGAGGGCGTGGGCTATATAGAAGCCATTAAGCAACTGGCCAAAAAGTACGGCGTAGAGGTGCAGGAAGAGGAAGCTACCGACGAGCAGAAAGAGGCCCAAAGCGAGCGTGAAGCCCTGTTTATTGTGCTGAACTTTGCCAAAGACTTTTTTGCTGACACCCTTTGGAAGCACGAAGAGGGGCAAAGCATTGGCTACAGTTATTTTAAAGAGCGGGGCTTTAGTGATGACACCATCCGCACATTTGATCTGGGCTATGCGCTGGAAGCCTGGAAGGGCTTAACCGATGTAGCGGTGAAAAAAGGGCACAGCCCTGACTTGCTTGAAAAGGCCGGCCTGTTAATTCGTAAAGAAGATAAAAGCTATGACCGCTTTCGTGGGCGGGTGGTGTTTCCTATACACAACGTAGCGGGTAAGCCCATAGCCTTTGGGGCACGCATATTAAAAAAAGGCGATGCGGCCAAAAACCAGCCCAAGTACATCAATAGCCCTGAAACACCGGTTTACCACAAAAGTGATGTGCTGTATGGCATACACCAGGCCCGCCATGCCATTAGAAAAGAAGATACCGTATACCTGGTAGAAGGGTATACTGATGTGGTAAGCCTTTACCAGGCCGGTGTGCAGAATGTGGTGGCCTCTTCGGGCACTGCCCTTACCACCAACCAGATCAGGCTGATCCGCCGCTTTACTGAAAATGTAACCGTACTGTTTGATGGCGATGCGGCCGGCATCCGCGCCTCATTGCGCGGTATTGATATGATACTTGAAGGGGGGCTGAACGTAAAGGCGGTGGTTTTTCCTGATAAAGAAGACCCCGACAGCTACTCTCGCAAGCTGGGCGGCCCGGCCTTTAAGCAATACCTGCTTGACAATGCCAAAGACTTTATTACGTTTAAAGCAGGCCTGCTGACAGACAGTACCGAGGGCGACCCGGTGGCGCGGGCACAGACCATACGCGATATTGTTGAGAGCATTTCGCGCATACCAGATGCCATTAAGCGCTCAGTTTACCTGCGCCAAACCAGCCAGCTGCTGGGGGTTGAAGAGCAGGTGCTGATTAATGAGCAGAATAAGTTACTGATACAACGGGAGCGTGACCAGCAGAAAGAGCAACGCCGCAAAGCCGAAGAGCCAGGCACTGTAACGGCCGAGGAGGTACTGGCGGCAGCCCCTGAAGAAGCCCCCAGGCCTGCCGATAGCCAGGAGGGTGCCATGCGCGAAAAAGGCATATTGCGGTACCTGCTGCTGTATGGGCAAGAGCAAGTAAATGACCAACAGCGCCTGTATGAGTATATTCTTGATGAAATAAGTGATTATGAGTTTGAAACAGCCATTTATAAAGATATTTTAAGCCAGGTGCTAAACCGGGTAAAGGCAGGGGCAACCCCAGAGGCAAAGTGGTTTATGCACAATGCCGAGCCAGCCATACAGCAAGAGGTAACTGATATGATTACCGAGCGCTACCAGATTAGCGAAAACTGGCAAAAGCAATACCAGATACATGTGCCTAACGAGCAGGAGGTGCTGGGCCACAGCATTTACTCTGACATACAGTACCTCAAGCTGTATACCATACGCAAAACCCTGAGCGATATTATAGACCAGCTAAAGCATGCCGATAATGACGATGAAATGATGAATTTGCAACGCCTGCACATGAGTTACAAAGCCAAAATGATGGAAATAACCGGCCCCAAGGGCAGTGTAATAGGCCCTTGAGTCACCCATACTTGTAAACGTTTACATTTTTTTCTGCCTGTGTACCTTTACTGCCTGCATTGGCTGTTTGGCCTCTTTCTTTGTGGTAATAAATGGTGTAGCTTTATGGTTCATTTGCAGCAGGGCCTGGTCATTGAATTGTTTTAGCCAGGCCGTTGTTGTGCTCATGATGAAATAAGCATTACCCAAAACGCATCACAAGTTACATAGCGTATGTCAGATGTAAAGTTAGATTCTATCGAAGAGGCCATTGCTGCTATTGGTCGTGGCGAGATTATTATTGTTGTTGATGATGAAGACCGCGAGAATGAAGGCGACTTTATTTGTGCGGCAGAGGCCATAGAGCCAGAAATTGTAAATTTCATGGCTACGCATGGGCGAGGCCTCATTTGCGTACCCATTACAGAAGAGCGCTGCAGTGAGTTAGAGCTTGAGTTAATGGTAGGGCGCAATACAGCGGTGCACGAAACGCCCTTTACTGTTTCTGTAGATCTGATAGGCCATGGCTGCACTACTGGCATTAGTGCCAGTGACCGTGCCAAAACCATCCGCGCCCTGACTGATGTCAATACTACCCCAGAAGATTTGGGCCGTCCAGGCCATATTTTCCCCCTGAAAGCCCGCCAGGGCGGCGTATTGCGCCGTGCCGGCCATACCGAAGCTGCGGTTGATTTTGCCCGCCTGGCTGGCATGCAGCCCGCCGGTGTGCTGGTAGAAATTATGAATGATGATGGCACCATGGCCCGCCTGCCTGAGCTACGCAAAGTGGCCGACCGCTTTAACCTGAAGCTGGTTACCATTAAAGACCTGATAGAGTACCGCCTGGCCAAGGAAAGCCTGATTGAAAAAGAGGTAGAAGCAGTAGATATGCCTACTGACCATGGCGACTTTAAGTTAACGGCCTACCGCCAAACCAATACTGGCGATTTGCACCTGGCCCTTGTGAAGGGCACCTGGGAGCCTGACGAGCCTGTAATGGTAAGGGTGCATTCAAGCTGTGTAACGGGCGATATTTTCGGCTCGTGCCGGTGCGATTGTGGCGGGCAGCTGCATGATGCCATGCGCATGGTAGATAAAGCTGGCAAGGGCGTGGTGCTGTACATGAACCAGGAGGGCCGAGGCATTGGCCTGGTGAACAAACTCAAGGCTTACAAACTGCAGGAAGAAGGGCTGGATACCGTACAGGCCAACCAAAAGCTGGGCTTTAAAATGGATGAGCGCGATTTTGGGGTTGGCGCACAAATACTACGTGCTTTAGGCATTACCAAACTTAAAATCATAACCAATAACCCTAAAAAACGGGCCGGCCTTATGGGCTATGGCCTTGAAATTGTTGATACAGTGGCTATTGAAATTGCACCCAACAAACACAACGAGCGCTACCTTAAAACCAAGCGCGATAAAATGGGGCATGAAATTATGAGAAACATTTCGTAAATTCACCTTGTTACATGGGCAGGGGTCAGCCAAATGACCTCTGCTTTATATTTTCTGCCTACTAGCTACCTTTGCCCCATTTTATTCGTATAGGTTAGTAAACTCTAAACTTATGGCACAACTGTTTCGGTATTTTCTATTGTTCTTTGTGGTGGCAAGCGTGTATGTGGCCCATGGCCAAACCTTCCCTTCTCAAATATGGCATCAGGGTAAGGTGGTACTCATTGATGGTGATACCGTAAAAGGGCAGGTAAAATACAACCTTGAAACAGATATTGTACAGGTGCAGGCGGCCACCAAAACCTATACCTTTAGCCCCAGCCAAATGCTTTATTTTGAAATATTTGACCAGCTGGTTAATGCCTACCGCAGCTTTTATTCATTGCCTTTTTCGGCCAATGGCGGTTATAAAGCACTTACCCTGTTTGAAGTGCTGCTAGAGGGGCAGGTGTCATTGCTTAGCAAAGAAAAAATAGTGCAGGTGGCGGTGCCGCAATACAGCCCCTACTACGGTACCCGTACTTTTAGCCGCACCCGTTTGGTGTATTCGTTCTTTTTCCTGACAGAAAAACGTGAGCTGGTGCGGTACGATAACCGCAAACAAACCCTCATGGCCCTGCTTACCAAGCGCAACAAAGAGGTGAAGCAGTATATGAAGCGCTACAACCTGCGCACCGACAGCCGGGTTGACCTGATCAAAATCACCAATTATTACAACTCGTTAATTACAGGCACCGCCAAAGCTGACGGTATTAAGTAAATTCAAGCATTGTTTTTATTGGGTTAGGTTGTATAGTTTGGGGGGGTGTAGCACTTTTGTGCCTTACCCACTAGAGCACCAAACATGTCAAAGCCACTTATTTTAGTATCAAACGACGACGGAATTACCTCCAGGGGCATTAGAGTATTGGTAGAGCTGATGCAAGACCTTGGCGAGGTAGTAGTTGTTGCCCCAGACAGTGCCCAGTCGGGCATGGGCCATGCCATTACCATTGGCGAGCCGCTACGGCTTGTTGAAACAGATATTTTTGACGGCGTGCAGGCATTTAAGTGCAGCGGCACCCCAGCCGACTGTGTGAAGCTGGCCAAGCACCATGTCTTGAAAGATCGTAACCCCAGCCTGGTAGTTAGTGGCATTAACCATGGCAGTAATACCTCCATTAGTGTGTTGTACTCGGGCACCATGTCTGCCGCCATTGAAGGGGCCATTGAAGGAATGCCCGCCATTGGCTTTTCTCACTGTGATTACTCTACCAGGGCATCTATGGAGCACCTGAAGCCTTTCGTAACCAATATTACTAAACAGGTACTGCAAAAGGGCCTGCCCAAGCATGTGGCACTGAATGTGAACTTTCCGCCCAGGCGCAATGAAAATATTAAAGGCATAAAAATATGCCGCCAGGCCAGGGCCAAGTGGCAGGAAGAGTTTGACCAACGGCACGACCCCTTTGGCCAGCAGTATTATTGGATGGCCGGTAACTTTGTGAATTTTGATAAAGGCGAAGATAACGACGAGTGGGCCATTGCCAACAACTACGTATCAGTTGTGCCTTGCCAGTTTGATATGACTGCCCACCACGCCATTAGCATTATGAATGACGAGTGGGATATTTAACTACCCTTACCGTTTGCTGTCAACTATTTTAGTTAAATAGGCCACTATCCACTCTTGCTCTGGGGGTGTAACCCGTTCAAAAAAAGTGAACTGTTGCACCCCTTTATCTATGGTAGGAAAGTACGCATTAACCTGCTTGTTGCGCTTGCTGCCCGTGGTTTGTAGTTTTGAGGCATACGGCTGGGCAATATCAGTTACTTTTGACTGGGTAATGTGCCTGACGTGTATCTTGTCTATCTCATCATACTTGGCGTAAAACTGCTTTTTGCCTATAATTCTTGACTTTTTAATTTCAAGGGCATCGCGGCCCAGTAAAATAGTTTGCCGCTCAACAACGCCATTCAATGCGCCAATTATAAGGCCAATGCCCACCAGCCAAAACGGGATGGAAAACAGGGCAAAAGCCCCACCACCCTGGGCGGCCAAAAAAGTCCATACGGCTACAAAGCCCAGCCAGAACACGGCAAAGCCACCCATACAGCCGCTACTGGTTGAAATGCCCGTGGGCGGCAGGCTAATCACATATTCGCCAGTACCTGCCCCAGGTTCTATTACAACCTTGCTGCCCGCGGGCTGTTCTAACAAACGGGCCTGGCTTTCGGCCTCCTGGGTACCATGAATTAACTCACTGGCTTTAAAAATGCTATGGCAAACGGGGCACTGGGCCAGGTCTGTGGTTACATTCACATCGGCATTAGTAATAGTGCCACCGCAATTGCTGCATTGGTAAGCCATTATTATTCTGAACTAATGGGTTTAACTTCAACCAGTTTTACATTTCGGGCAAAAATGCCAACATCAGCCACCGCAAAATAAAACGTGCGTTGCAGGCTCATATCTTCTACCCAGCCGCCATTGTAATCTACAATCATCTCCTGGTGGTCTACCAGGCCCAGCCTGGCGGCTTCCATAATCTCTTTTACCTTAGTTTGAGCTTCAGCCAGCTTTTTACGTTTCTTCTTTTTCTTTTTCTCATTTTTAATGTCGTCGCTGTTTTCAAAC
>CAZXTW010000048.1:0-6070 GCA_964643525.1 uncultured Roseivirgaceae bacterium | reverse complement strand
GAGCCAATCTGGTCAATCGTTGGCTTGAAGGCCGCCAAAAGCATCAGGCTATCAGCCACTGCGTGGCGTTGGTATACAAGCCGTTTCGTATCTCTATTAATATCATTAATGCTAACCGTGCCGTTGGCGGGGTAGCTGTCTCTATCAGCCACCAGGGCTTCTACCAGCTCATCATCATAAGCAAACTCACGGTGGGTGGTGTACTCCAGCCCAAACGGAAAATGGATGGCATCAACCACATACAGCAGGTTTTTTTCAAGCTTCTGGCGGTCGGCCACATATTTGGTAAAAAACTGGCTCAGTGCCCGCAGCGTTTGGTCATACTCGGCCGTGCCTTCTTCATAATCTTCAAGTATCTTCTCCAGCCGGGCATTCACAGTTTCAAGTACCTTTTCCCAGTTGCGCAGGCGTGTAAAAGTGCCCAGCTCGTCAGTTTCATACACCATCTTTACCCCTTCAAGTATCCTGGCAATGCGTTGCTGCACAGGGCTTTCATTTTCTTTATCAAACACCACGTTGGTCATGGTGTACTCAATGGTATAAGCATACCGGCTGCTTTCAGTAATGGTCAGGGTGGCATCCCAGCTGTTCACCTGCTTTTCTGTTACATTTTGGCCTCGGTAACCTGTTTCTGTTTCTTCTACATGGTAGGTACGGCTATCGCCCACTTCCCAATAGGCTACAATGGCCACAGTACTGTCAGCCCTGGCCCCAGTATTGGCCTGGGCCAGCCAGGTAAAGTTGAACAGACATACAAAAAATAAAAACAACGTTCGGTGGTGGTACTTCATCATTAATCTTGGTCAGTCAAAATGTTTATGGCTACCGGGTAGCTTCAATACAATAAACCCGGTTTATGGGGGCTAGTGTATATTCCGGGCTAAATAATTATAACAAATATAAAATGAATTACAATAAAAGCGCATACATCTTAACGGCAGTTACTTTAAGCCATTAAGGTTGATTATTTGGGTAATATGAGTCATTTTTAAAGAACTAATCTATCTCATTGGCAAGTCAAATACCAACCACTATGCCTGTTAGGCTCAATAAAATACTTTTGATTTTTGCCATACAGTTGCTGCTGTTGCCCCATGTGCAGGCGCAAACCAACATGCGCGATAGCCTTGACCGCCTGCTGCTTACCCATACCCAACCTGATACCGTGAGGCTTAATTTACTGGTAGAGGCTGGCATAGCCTGCCTGCCTGCCCAGGCCGATGCCGCCATGACTTACGGCCGCAAGGCCCTGGCTTTAGCTGTGCTATTGGGCCAGCCCTCGCAACAGGCTTATGCAAGTACCATTATGGGCAATGGCTTTCAATTGTTGGCCCGGTATGACAGTGCCATGTATTATTACAAGCGGGCGCTCAGCCTGCACCAGGCGGCCAGCCACCCCAACCAGGTAAGCAATGCCTACAATAATATTGGCCTGTTGCACGAAGAGCTGGGCCAGTTTACCGAAGCGCTGGCAGCTTACCAGCAGGTAGTTGATGTTGCCCAAAGTGTAAACGACTCTGTAACCATGGGCGTAGCGTATGTAAACAGGGGCATTGTGTATGACTACCAGGGCCGCTACAACAAAGCCATTGAAAACTACCTGGTGGCCCTGCGCATTTTTGAGCCTGCCGGGCTAAAAAGCCATGTGGCGGCCGTGTACAACAATATTGCCATCATCCATAAATTTCAGGATAATGACTCGCTGGCGCTGGTGTATTATAAAAAGGCCTTAGAAGTAAAGCTGGCCCTGAACGATTACCCAGGGCTGGTTAGCGTGTTCAATAATATTGGTACCATATATACGCGCGGCAGCCAGCACGACACCGCCCTGTATTACTATACCCAGGCCAATACATATGCCAATAAGGGCGATAATATGCTGTTAAAAGCCAAAGCCCTGCACAATATTGGCACCATTTATCTGTATACCGGGCAATATAAAGCGGCTCTTGAGCAGTTTCAGCAAACCCTGGAGGTTGAGCGGGCGGCAGACCACCAGCAGGGGCTTGCGGTAACCCACCACAGCATGGGCGATGTTTATTTTAAAACCAGAGAATACCCCCTGGCCGCTGCCCACCTTGATACCAGCCTGGCCATTGCCACCAGGCTGGGCCTGCCTAATGAATGTATGGAAGCTTACGCCGCCCTGGCCAGGCTTGACTCAGCCCGGGGCAACTACTACCAGGCCCTGGCCAACTACCAGCAATACATTAGTATTAAAGACAGCCTGTTTACTGCCAGTAAAGCCCAGCAGATATCAGAGCTGCAAACCAAATACGAAACAGAGCAGAAAGAGCGGGCCATTACCAGCCTGCAAATACAAAACCACCTGGAGGCACGCAACCGCAGGCTACTAACCATTGCCCTGGCCATTACATGCACGGCCATGGTGCTGCTGGTGTGGCTATATGTTAACCTGCGCCGCACGCGCAATACTATTTACCACCAGAACCTGGTCATGAAAGACCAGAATGAAGCGCTGGCAGCCACCAATGCCACCAAAGACCGCTTCTTTACTATACTGGCGCATGACCTGAAGGCCCCTTTGGTTAACCTGCTTACGTTTATCAGTGCCATAGGCCTTATGGGCAATGAGCCTGGCTCAACCACACTAAAAGAGCACCTGAGCTACCTGCGGCGCAACCTGCAAACCGTTACTGAAATGATAGATAACCTGCTGCACTGGGCCATGAAGCAGCGCAACAATATTAAAGTAAACCGGCAGTGGTTTAACAGCCGGCACATTGTGCAGCATGTGGCAGACTCATTAATGGTAAACGCCGCCATGAAGCAAATCACCCTGGATTACAGCCAGGCCGCTGATGTGCGCATTTATTCTGATCGTGATATGCTGGCCTTTATTATACGCAATTTGGTTAGCAATGCCTTGAAGTTTACCAGGCAGGGGGGGCATGTGGCCATTAGCTGTGCCTTACATGTTGAGCGGTTTGAGCTGCGCGTGCACGACAATGGCGTGGGCATTGACCACGACAAGCAAAAGGCACTGTTCAGCTCACACATGAAGCGGCCCGAACGCGGCACTGATAATGAAAAGGGCAGCGGCCTGGGCCTTACCCTGTGCCGGCAGTTTACTGAGCAGCTGGGCGGTGTTATTAGCGTAGTGAGCCAACCCGGCCAGGGTACTACCTTTATTGTAAACCTGCCGGTTGAAGCCACAGATACTCATAAGGTTGCAGCAACAAAAAGCCCCCGTTCAGGGTAAGCGGCTTGTTGGTTACCAGGTTATGTATGGGCTGTGCAGCATCAAGCCAGGGGCTCAAAACATTGGCCAGCTGCACCATTTCAGGGTGCACATTAAAATTGCACAGCACCACCAGGTGTTGGCCATTCAATGAGCGCACAAAGCCAAACACATGCTGGTTATCAAGCGGTAACAGCTGTTGGTTGTTTACATCTTTAAGGGCAGGTAGCTGCTTACGTAATGCAATCAGGTGTTTTAAGGTGCCAAACACCTGGGCAGCGTAAGTGCCTTTTTTATTGCGTTGGCCCATTTGCCTGGCGTCTAAATCGGGGCGATGTATCCAGCGGTTGTCCTGCTCATTGGGCTGGTTGCGCCAGCTCTCGTAGTCATTCAGGGTGGCCAGCTCATCGCCATAATAAATCATGGGCAGGCCGCAAAAGCTCAGTATCAGGCTGTGCAGCAGGTTAATGCGGGCCACGGCCGTAGCCGCATCGGGGTCATTGCCATCTTTCACAGCCTTTTCAAGGCCTGCTAATGAGGCCAGCGAGCCGCTAATGCGGGCATCGCCCGTTTTGGGGTTGCTCATATAGGGCATGCCCATGGCCCAGGTGCCTTCAAACTTACCGGTATAAAACTGCACCAGAAAATCGCGGTGGGGCCCTGGGCTATAACCAGCCCAGGCAATGTGCTCATCGGCATAGCCCAGGCCAATATCATCATGGCAGCGGACATAATTCAGCCAGGTAGTACCCAAAGGCTTTTGGGGTATATTGTTCAGGCTGGTAGTAAGCAGGCGGGTGTTTTTGGTGGCCAGGGCATCCCACAGCAGCGCCATAAAAGTGGCATTGTAAGCCATGTCACACTCAGCGGCTTTGCCCTCACCCATATACTTAATAATTTCATTTGGCTGCACAATGGCTTCTGCAATAAATGCCACGCCGGGTGCGGCTACCTGGCAGCAGGCCTTAAACAACTGTAAAATAGTGTGTACCTCGGGCTCATTCTGGCATTGCGTGCCCAGGCGCTTCCACATAAAAGCCACCGCATCCAGCCTGAAAACATCTACCCCCTCATTGGCCCAGTGTAGCAGCGTGCCCAGCATTTCAATAAACACCTTGGGGTTGCGGTAGTTCAGATCCCACTGGTAGTGGTGAAACACCGTCATCACCCATTGGTTCAGCTCATCTACCTCAGTAAAATTGCCTGGTGCCGTGAGCGGAAACACCTCAGGCATGCTTTGCTCGTACTGGTCGGGCAGGGTGCGGTCATTAAAAAAATAATAATACCCCTGCTTCTCGGCATCACCGGCTTTGGCCGCTTCTGCCCAGGCGTGGTCATCGGCGGTGTGGTTCAGCACCAGATCCATCACCAGCAGCATATTGCGGGCCTTCAAATCACCAATCAGGCCTTTTAGCTGTTTGTTGGTGCCATAATGGGCATCTACCTTTAAATAATCATTAACGGCATAGCCGCCGTCGTTTTCAGGCCAGGGGCTTTGCAAAAAGGGCATCAGGTGCACCAGGGTGGCTCCCAGCTCTTGCAGGTAATCCAACTGCTTGCGCACCCCTTTCAGGTCTTTGGCAAACTTATCAGTATACAGCACATAACCTACCTGCTCGGGGTTTAGCAGCCAGTCGGGCACTGCTTCGCGCTGCTGGTCGCTCACCTTCAGTGCTTCGGGGCGGTTGTTGTAATACGCCAGCATGGTGCTGAGCAGTTCGGGCAGGTGGGCCTGCCCTTTTTGGCCATATAGGGCAGTATACAGGCCATGCAGGTGGTTAAAATTGGCTGCCAGCCGGGTTAAAAAGCGGCGGTCGGCCATGGCCTGCACATCAGCAGGCAGCTGCTCAAGCAGCCAGTTAAGCGTTACAATTGATTGTGGGGCGTACACAAGGTTTCAGTTTACGGGGTAAATCAACACTTGCAACATACAAAGCATTTAACAATTGGCAAGGCAGCATAGCCGGTGTTTTGTTAAAAAAAAATCAGCTTGCAATGGGCAACCCTACTTGTAGCACACTGCACCTGCTATACCAAAGGCCATACTGCAAATAACAAGGGCAAATACCTATATTTAGGGCTGAAAAACAAAATCAATACAAATCATGAAGCACCTAGTAAAACACCACCTGGCCAAAGGCTGGGCCGCTCACCAGTTGCCTGCCGCTGCCCAGCACCAGTTGACAGGCGGCTGCCCTGACTGCGGCATTGAACACCCAGAGCCACCACCATTGCCACCACCACCACCACCTAATTATAATAAACAGTTGTTTGTTGGCTAGTACTTTACATATTCAAATCAAAATAAGCTAAATATTGGAGGGGATGTCACATTTATTTATATATTTGTTGCATTCAAGTAACATAACATGAAATACCTCCAATATTGTATTGCTTTAATTTTACTCTACTTAGTTGCTGCTTGCGACCTAAGGCATGAACAGAACGCTGTTGCTGAGGCCCATGTATATGAGTTGCTTGAGCAGGCTGCTGATCAATCAGATTACAGTGAGGCAATAGTTTTAGCTACAAAGGCTGTACAATTAGCTACTGAGTACCAATTGGTACAATACCTTAGCCCAGCTTATAATGCATTGGGTACTTATGCTCTTGGTAGTAACGATTATGCAACTGCTTCAACCAACTTTTTTAATGCCATAGAATACGAGCGCCATGATGTTACGCACACAGCATATGCTCACTATAACTTAGGCCTCATTTATAGTAGACTAGAGAACTATCCTTTTGCTATCAATTTCTTTGAACAAGCTGAACTTCGTTATATAGAGTTTGGAGATGGCACATATGCTGCCAAAGCACAGTATGAGTTAGGTTTTTGCCATTACAAACAAGCAAACACCACCAAGG
>CAZXTW010000047.1:941-16278 GCA_964643525.1 uncultured Roseivirgaceae bacterium | reverse complement strand
GAGAGAATGATATTTTCATTAACTGGGATGGTCGCTCAGACAGTGGCCAGCCGTTGGCACCAGGGGTTTATTTCTATTTGGCTGAAGTAGAGTTTGATGTACTGAGGCCAGAAGAGTCGGTAATTGAGTTTAAAGGCTGGATACACCTGTACCGATAATGGATACTACCCAGGCAGTTATTTTGTTTGACGGAGTCTGCAACCTCTGCAACGGCTCCGTTAATTTTATTATAGACCGAGACAAGCAGCAGTATTTTAAGTTTGCCTCGTTACAGTCTGATGAAGCAGCACAATTGCTGGCAGCCCATGCGTTGCCAGCCAATTCACTTGACAGTATAGTTCTGGTAGAAGGGGGGCGTTTGTACCTGCGCAGCACTGCGGCCCTGCGTGTGGCCCGCAGGCTGTCTGGAGGCTGGCCATTGTTTTATGTTTTTATGGTTATACCCCCGTTTATCAGAAATGCCGTTTATAACCTGATTGCCCGCAACCGCTACAAATGGTTTGGCAAGGCTGCTGCATGCCGCATACCCACGCCAGAGCTTAAATCACGTTTTTTAGAAAGTACTACACCTTCATGATATAGGTAGCTTGGCCTGTTTCACTTTTTTGTGCTGTTGGTTATTGTGAATTGCCTGCCTGCTTGCTTGTTGTGAAGCCTGCATTGACTAATTTTGCCGTCATTTTATGACAAAAACCCAATGAGATGAAAGCATATGTTTTCCCTGGTCAGGGTGCCCAAAAGCCTGGCATGGGCAAGGACCTGTACGAAGGCTCGGCAGAGGCAAAGGCTATGTTTGACCAAGCCAATGATATTCTTGGTTTTGATATAACCGAAGTGATGTTTAATGGCACTGAAGACGACCTGAAGCAAACCAAAGTAACCCAGCCTGCCATATTTTTGCACTCAGTAGCGCTGGCTGCTACTACGCCTGATTTTGCCCCTGAGATGGTGGCAGGCCATTCACTGGGTGAGTTTTCGGCCCTTGTAGCCAATAAAGCACTTTCATTTCAAGATGGCTTAAAGCTTGTGGCCCAGCGTGCTACAGCTATGCAAAAAGCCTGTGAGTTGCAACCCTCTACCATGGCTGCTGTACTTGGCCTGAGCAATGAGCAGGTAGAGGCTGTATGTCAGGGTATTGATGATGTGGTGGTGCCCGCCAATTATAACAACCCCGGGCAGCTGGTTATTTCTGGCAGTGTTAGCGGTATTGAAACCGCCGTTGATGCGCTTAAAGAAGCCGGCGCCAAAAAGGTGGTTGTGCTGAAAGTAGGTGGGGCTTTCCACTCGCCACTGATGGAGCCGGCGCGTGAAGAGCTTTCCATAGCCATTCAAAACACCACGTTTAATACCCCTATATGCCCTATTTATCAAAATGTAAGTGCTGTGGCAGCTACTGATGTAGAGCAGATTAAGCAAAACCTGGTAGCGCAGTTAACAGCCCCTGTACGGTGGGCACAAAGCGTGCAGCAAATGATTGCCGATGGCGCCACTGAGTTTATTGAGTGTGGCCCCGGCAAGGCATTACAAGGCATGATTAAAAAAGTTGACAGAAAGCAAACAGTAAGTGGCCTGGCCAACGGTTAAACCACTTAATAAGCCACAGCAACTGTTAGCGGGTCTGTACAGGCCGCCAGCAGTTGCCGTTGGTTTAGTTGCAGGGCAGGGTGCACAAAGTTTGGGGCTACCTCTGCCAAAGGCACCAGTGTAAACCGGCGTGTGACTATGCCTGGGTGGGGTACTTGCAAGTTGTGTAGTTCAATTTGTGCCTGGCCGTAGTATAATATGTCAATATCAATAATGCGCTGGCCCCACTTTTCTATTCTTTTGCGCCCCATTTGCTGTTCTGTTTTTTGCAGCTGGGTTAACAACATAACTGGGTTCAGGGCGGTGCTTACTGCCAGCACCTGGTTATAAAACGCAGGCTGGTTTTCTTTACCCCAGGCGGCTGTTTCATATACTTTAGACTGGTTTACTATTGTAAGGCCCGCCTGTTGCAGTAAAACGGCTGCATAGTGTAAATGCAGCTGCCGGTTGCCCATATTGCTGCCCAATAATAAATAGATAAGCTGTTGCATGCTGCCAAAGGTAGCTACAAACACAGTAAGTTACCCTATGCCTCTTATTGGCACGACCTGCCCTGCAATAGCTGTATTTTTATGTGTGGTTTTTCTGGTTTACTGTAATAAAAACCCAGAAAGCGTTACTAAGGCATTGGGCCGTGCAAACGGGCTACACTTGAAAAGTGTTTGAAGTTTAGTATTATTGTTGCTATTCAAATTTGATCCATCATGACTGCTTTTTTCAGATCGCTACTGGCCGTATTAATAGGCCTCACCATATTTAGTGTAATCGGTACATTTGTTGTTTTTGCCATGATTGGCGCTGCCAGCGCAGAAGAAGAAGTGGTAGTGCAAAGCAACTCAGTATTGCACCTGAAGTTGAATAAACCTATTGTGGAAATGACGGCTGATGACCCTTTTGCCGATTTTTTACCTGGCGATGAGGCAATGGGCTTGCGTACCATTAAACGGGCCATTGTAGATGCTACTACTGATGATAATATTGAGGGTATTTTTCTGCAGCCAGGTTTTGTGCAGGCAGGTTATGCTACCGTAGAAGAAATAAGAGACGAACTGATTAAGTTTAAAGAGGCAGGCAAATGGATTGTGGCCTATGATGAGCTGTATACTGAGAAAGGGTTTTACCTGGCCTCTGTAGCAGATGAAATACACCTGAACCCGCAGGGTGAGTTGGAGTTTAACGGCCTAAGTGCCGAGGTAACCTTTTTTAAAGGCACAATGGAAAAGCTGAACATCACCCCGCAGATATTTAAGGTGGGCGATTTTAAGAGTGCCGTTGAACCTTTGTTTTTAGATAAAATGAGTGAGCCAAGCCGCCTGCAAACTTCTGTAATGCTGAACTCAATGAACAACTATGCCATCAAAGGCATTGCCGAAAGCAGAGGGGCCACTTTTGAGCAGTTAAAGACTGTTTCAGATCAGATGCAGGTACGTTCAGCGCAGGATGCCCTGAAGGCGGGCCTCATCACGCACCTGTCATATTATGACCAGGCCCAGGCTGTTTTACGTGATAAACTGGGTGTTGACGACACAGATAAGCTCCAGTCAATCACAGCGGTAGATTATGCCTCGAATAAGCGTGAAGAGAATTACTTCTCTAAAAATAAAATTGCCGTGATTGTTGCCGAAGGTACTATTGTAAGTGGCAAAGGTGGCGACGGAGAAATTGGGTCTGACACTTACGCCAAGTTGATACGTAAGGCCCGCGAAAATGAGGATGTAAAGGCAATTGTATTGCGTATTAACTCGCCTGGTGGCAGTGCCCTGGCTTCTGATGTGATGTGGCGCGAGGTTATGCTGGCCAAAGAAAGTAAGCCTGTAATTGCCTCAATGTCTGACGTGGCCGCCTCTGGTGGGTATTATATGGCCATGGGCTGTGATAAAATTGTGGCCCAACCCAACACCATTACCGGTTCAATTGGTATTTTTGGGGTAATATTTAACCTTGAAGATATGCTGAACAATAAACTGGGCATTACCACCGATGTGGTCTCTACGGGTGAGTTTTCAGATATTCTGACAGTAACAAGGGGCCTGAACGATGTTGAAGGCGGCATAATTCAAAATATGGTTGAAAGAGGGTATGATACCTTTACCACTAAAGCTGCTGAGGGCCGGGGTATGGCCATTGAAGACCTGCTAAAGGTAGCCTCTGGCCGGGTATGGACGGGCTCTGACGCTAAAGACCGTGGCTTGGTTGATGAGTTAGGTGGTATTGACCACGCCATTGATTTGGCTGCTGAAGCTGCCGGCGTAGCTGATGATTTTACCCTGCGCTACTTCCCAATTAAGAAGCCTTTCCTTGAAGAGCTTTTTGACAATGGTGGCACTGAGGTGCGGACCAGAGTAATGCAGGATGAGCTGGGCGAGTGGTACCAATACATGAAAACACTAAGAGAAATAAAGACGTACCAGGGCATACAGGCACGTATGCCGTATGAGTACACCATACAGTAATAAATAGCAATAGCCAAATGACAACTAGCAGCGATATGAGCAGGAATGACTGGACCCGCGAGGAGATCAGTGCCATTTATAATATGCCTGTACTTGATTTGATTTACCGGGCAGCTACGGTGCACCGCACCCACCACAACCCGCAAGAAGTGCAGGTATGCACCTTACTTTCAGTCAAAACCGGGGGCTGCCCTGAAGACTGCGCCTATTGCCCGCAGGCAGCTCGCTACCATACTGATGTAAAGGTGCATAAGCTGCTGCCAGTAAATGAGGTGTTAGAGAAGGCTTCAATGGCCAAGGCAGCCGGCAGTACCAGATTTTGCATGGGTGCCGCCTGGCGCGAGGTGCGCGATAACCGCGATTTTGATAGTGTACTTGACATGGTAAAGGGCGTAGCCAATATGGGCATGGAGGTATGCTGTACCCTGGGTATGCTTACTGAAGAGCAGGCCCAGAAATTAAAAGAAGCCGGCCTGTATGCCTACAACCACAACCTTGATACCAGCGAAGAGTTTTACGACGAGATTATTACCACCAGAGGCTATGATGACCGCCTTGATACATTAGAAAACGTACGCAAGGCAGATATTTCAGTTTGCAGCGGAGGTATTATAGGCTTGGGTGAAAGTATGAACGACCGCATAGGCATGCTGCACACGTTGGCCACCCTGCCAGAGCACCCTGAGTCAGTGCCCGTGAACGCACTGGTTCCGGTAGAGGGTACCCCTCTTGAAGAGCAAGAGCGGGTATCAGTTTGGGAAATGGTACGGATGATTGCCACCGCCCGCATTATTATGCCCAAGGCTATGGTGCGCCTTTCAGCAGGTCGTGTTAGAATGAGTGTAGAAGAGCAGGCACTGTGCTTTATGGCCGGCGCCAACTCTATTTTTGCTGGCGATGTGCTGTTAACTACGCCCAACCCTGAAGTCAATGAAGACCAGGCCATGTTCCAGACGCTAAACCTGAAGCCCCGCCCTGCTTATAAAGAAGGGCAACCGGCTGTGCAGTTTGAGCAGATACCCATGGCCCAGGAATAACCCCATTACCTGATAGTCCTCATACAATTGCTGCCCTGTTGTGTGTAACACAGCAGGGCAGTTTTTTATGCAGCAGGCATAAAAAAAGCTGCCTCTAATGAAGCAGCTATTTTTGGAAGCATTTATATTAATTTGACGGATTACAACTCTCTGTTTATCTCAAAGCGCTCAAGGAAGTCGGCCACACGGCGTACAAACATGCCGCCCAGGGCACCGTCAACCACGCGGTGGTCGTACGAGTGAGATAAAAACATTTTATGCCTGATTGCAATGGCATCGCCCTGGGGCGTTTCAACCACCGCCGGCTTTTTCACGATGGCACCCAGGGCCATAATACCTACCTGGGGCTGCATAATAATGGGTGTACCCATTACATTGCCAAACGAGCCTACGTTAGATACCGTATAGGTACCGCCACTTAAATCGTCGGGCTTTAATTTATTATCGCGGGCGCGGCGGGCCAGGTCATTTACCTTTTTGGCCAGGCCAGTCAGGTTCATCTGGTCGGCATTTTTAATAACGGGCACAATCAGGTTGCCGCTGGGCAGCGCCACTGCCATGCCTATATTAATATCTTTTTTCTTAATGATGTTGTTGCCATCTACCGAAACGTTAATCATAGGGTAGTCTTTTATGGCACGCACCACGGCTTCAATAAATATAGGGGTAAAGGTCAGGGTATCACCTTCGCGCTCTTTAAAAGATTGCTTATTCCGGTTACGCCACATCACAATATTGGTTACATCGGCCTCAACAAATGAGGTTACGTGTGGTGAGGTACGCTTTGAGTCAACCATGCGTTCGGCAATCATCCGGCGCATACGGTCCATCTCAATAATTTCATCACCGCCACTCACTACTGGCACAACGCTGGTGCTTGTAGTTTGCACGGCCACTGGCTGTGCGGCTGGGGTAATGGTTTTTGCTGGGGTGGGGGCTGGTACAGCAGGGGCTGTGGTTCTTGTTTTTACATAGGCCAGTATGTCTTTCTTGGTTACCCTGCCTTCTTTACCGGTACCGGGCACAGTATCCAGCTCTTGCATGGGTATGCCTTCCTGGCGTGCAATATTCAGCACCAGTGGTGAGTAAAACCGCCCTTCTGCGGGTGTGGCTGTGGCTACACTGCCATTGGTATGGCTGGCGGTAGCTTCAGCAGCAACTGGTTCTGCGGTGGCTGCCGCTGCTGGTTCTGCGGTTTCAGCAGGCTCAGCTACAGCTTCGCCGTTGGTTTCAATCATTGCTATGGGGGCACCTACCTGCACTACATCACCTTCTTTGGCCAGTATTTGCTTCAGTACCCCAGCGTGTAAAGTAGGCACTTCAGTATCTACCTTATCAGTAGCTACCTCCAGTACTGACTCATCCTGCTCAAGGGTGTCACCTTCGTTCTTTAGCCAGCTCAAGATGGTGCCCTCCATAATACTCTCGCCCATCTTGGGCATTACCATTTCAACTAATGCCATTCGTTAAATTTATTTATCCCGGGTTAATGCTCCGCAAAATTAATAAAGCGGGGGTGTTTCTCAATTGTTTTTAGACAAAGTTTGCCAGGCCAGGTGTAGGGCCGCTGTGGCAGAATATTTGATGTTAACCGCTCTGTCTTTGGCCAGTTGTAGCAATTTAGTGGTGGTGCCCTGCCTGCTGGCGCACGCCAGCCATACTGTGCCCACGGGTTTATCGGGGGTGCCGCCCCCTGGCCCGGCAATGCCACTGGTGGCCAGGGCAATGTCAGTATCGTACTTTTCCATCATGTTGTTGGCCATTTCTATGACGGTTTGCTCACTTACCGCCCCATGAGCTGCCAGCGTATCTTCCTGTACGTGCAGCTCATTCATTTTTATTTCGTTGGCGTAAGCAATTACGCTACCCATAAAATACTGCGAGCTGCCCGGTATGCTGGTTAGCAGGTGGGCCAGGTAGCCGCCAGTGCAGCTTTCGGCCGTGGCTATGGTCATTTCATTGTCAGATAGAATGCGGCCTATCACCTCCTCCAGCAGGTCGTCATCATACCCATACACATACCGGCCAATGCTGGGCAGCACCTTTTTCACTTCGGCCTCGGCATCGGCCTTCAGGCTGTCTATATCACTACCTGTGGCACTAAGGCGCAGGCGCACCTGCCCATAGCTGGGCAGGTAGGCCAGCTTTATATGGGTGGGTAGGGCTGCCTCCCAGTCTTTTATTTTATCGGCCAGCCATGACTCACCAATACCTACAGTCTTAATAAGTTTATGGTGTATGGCCTCAGGCTTAAAAAACCGAATAATGTCAGGTATAATCTGTTGGCTCATCATGGCCTTCATTTCAAAAGGCACACCGGGCATGGCAAAAAACAGCTTTTGGTCTTTTTCAAAACGCATACCTGCTGCCGTGCCCAGGTGGTTGGTTACTGGGGTGCAGCATTGTGGCAGGTAGGCCTGCTGCCGGTTGCGTTCATTCATGGTAAAGCCCCGCTTTTTAAACATGGCTTCAAGGTGGGCCAGCGTGTTTTCAGAAAGTACCAGTGGGCAATCAAAATAACTGGCCAGGCAAGGCTTGGTCAGGTCGTCACTGGTAGGCCCCAGCCCACCGGTAATCAGCACCACATCGGCCCTTGCCTCTGCCGCCGCAAAGGCTGCCATAATATCGGCTTCATTGTCGCCAATGGTAGTGCGGTGCACTGTTTTTACCCCTGCCTTGTCAAGCTCAGCACTTATCCATTGGGCATTGGTGTCTACTATTTGTCCATACAGTATTTCATCACCAATGGTAATGACCTCTGTTTTGACCTGTTTCATATACTGACGTGTTAAAGGCGCAAAAGTAATTCATAAGCAACAAATGCATAGCACATTTGGCTGTGCTTAAGCCCATCACTACCCTTACACCTATTGCTGCCTAAATGTTTACGATTGCCTGTTTTATTATGGCCCCGTTGCAGCCTGATGAAATAATGAAAAAAAGTTGGGTGCCCCAGGCAACCAATTGCGTAACCGGCCTGTCAACCCCTATACACCCGCTACTTGTAATGAAACGCATTTTAAAATTATACTTGAAAATATTCTTAGTGGTGCTGGCAGTATCAATCTTGAATTTTATACTGACGGCCTGCGATTCATTGGGTGAAGATGCTGTGCCACTTCAAGACCCGGTACTGACCGATGCCTCGGCTGTGGTGTTGTCAAGTGCCTCGGCTACCATCAATTTAGCCCCTTTGGTGAGCTCTACGGCGCCTGTAACCATTGCCATAAGCCAGCAGCCCACGCGTGGGCAATTGTTTCCGCTGGCCATGGGCGAGTATTTATATGTGCCCAAGGCCGATTTTATTGATGGGAATGATGTATTTGTGTTTGAAGCCAATGGCCAGGGGGTTAACGCCGTGCAGGGCCAGTTTACCATGAATGTAATTCATGAAGAGGCTGATTTGCCCTGCCGCCTTATTGCCATGGCCGATGTAGGGGTTACCACCAAAGGCGCCCTTACCACCCTGCCCATTTTACGTAATGACATTAATTGCCAGGATGCCTTTACTATTGATGATGTGCAGCTAATTGAGCCAGATACGTTAAAGGGGGCTTTAACCTTAAGCAATGATTTCAGGGTAGGGTATACAGCTGCTGAAGCTGTAGAGAATTACACCGACGTATTTATGTATAGAATCTGTGATACAGGCCAGGGGGAATGTGCATTTACCACTGTGGCTGTACACGTAGCTGATGACGACTGCCTGCCAGTAACCTATGATGATGAGGTAGTTGTTGACGGCAATAAAGACAGGTATTTTATTAATGTATTGGCCAACGACGATGTGTGCGGCAAAGTAAATGCCAACCAGACGCTTGCATTGCTGTTAAATAATGAGCCAGCCGGGCAAGTGAGCCTGAACAGAAACAGACGCAACCAACCCTTAATTGAGTACGTGCCCCAGGTGGGCTTTCAGGGGGTTGACAGTATTTATTATCAACTATGTTCTAGACAAATAAGTAATTTATGCGACACGGCACTGCTCAGGGTAATTGTGCAATAGCCAGCCGCCCTGCCAGGTGACTTTGGTGCCCTGTATATGAATTTGAACGCTATCTGCCTATTGTTAGACTATGAAAAACTGCTGAGTAACGGCAACAATGGCCACGCTGCCATTGTTGCCTGCTCGTGGCGGTGTAGAATCGCGGCCTGATATGAGTCACAAAAAATGATTGTTCTAACCTTTGGTGGTTCAAGCTGGGGTTAACTAACTTGGTAATTATGCCAAACTGCCTAATGGCTAATAGCCGTTAACTGTATTGTAAGTAAACTGTTGCCCAGGTGCAGCATACCCAAGCAGGTTAGGTCAGTTGAGTTCAAATATGGGATTAGCGCAATATGCTCAGTAACGAGGAACTGATAAAAGGCTGTATCAAGAAGAAGTCACGTGCCCAGCGCCAGCTCTATGAAGTGTATAAGAGCAGGCTTATGGGTTTGTGTGTGCGCTATACCCGAAACAGAGAAGAAGCCGAAGATGTATTTCAAGAAGGCTTTGTGCGCATATTTAACAGCATAGCGCAATTAAAAGAGGCTAACCGCTTAGAGCCCTGGTTAAAACAAACAATGGTGAACACCGCCATTAATTATTACCATAAAAATAAGCGGCACCAGGGGCATGCAGATGTTGGTGATTTTGACGGTAGCAACAGCGACTACCAGCGCATTATTAGCGACCTTACCAACGAGCAGTTGGTAGAGGTAGTGAACCAACTGCCGCCCGGATATAAAATGGTGTTTAACTTATATGTAATTGAGAGTTATACCCATAAAGAAATAGGCGAAATGCTTAACATATCAGAGAACACCTCTAAGTCACAGTTAAGCAAAGCCAAAGCCATGCTAAAACGAGCGTTTAAGCAAATGGGTATTGAGAGATACGAAAAATATGTCTGATCAACACTGGGAAGACGAACTGAAAAACAGGCTGCAGGGCTTTGAGTCAGCCCCTGCACCAGATGCTTTTCGGGCTATAACAAAAGCCTCGAACGGTAGCTGGTGGGCGGCTAATCGTGTCATTTTAGCAGGTGTAGTACTTTTATTAATCTTTTTATCTGTTATGTACATTGCCTTTGGCCCTGCAATTACCGGCCAAGGTAATGCCCTGGCCAATGCCGCAGCCAAGCAGCTGCGCAAAGGGTATGGGCTTGAGGCCCCACTGGCTGCCAATACAGTGCCTGCCACGCAACGTTTGGCCACTACCCCAGGAACAACTGCATTGGTTATTGAGCCTGACGGCACTTTAAACCCACAGCCGGGTAACCAACCCGCCAATAAGCAGCCTAATGCGGCTATGGCTGAACCTGAACAGCCAGTGCCTACAACGGGCACTGCCACACGCAACGTACAGCCAGCTTTGCAAAATGAACCGGATACACAACGGGTAACTACCACAGCGGTGCGGCCAGAAACACCAAAAACAGCCACAGAAGCCAAACTGCCAATTGATAGAACGGCTAGAGACACAGAAAGGCAACCAACCCTTACTAACAAGGCCATTGCTACTGGTAACGAGGCTGGCAATGCTTTGGCTAATGCCCCTCAAAGTATACCAGCCAATGGTGAGGCACCCACAACCTTTGTAACTGCTGGCAGCCGGCAAAGGCCATTGGTGCTGCTGCCACTAGAGCCTTTGACTCTAACCTGGCAAACAGCTGGTGTTGAATTGGGGCAGGTGCCTCAAAGCGTAGCCTACCCGGTGCCTGAAACTATTGCACCTACAACGCCGCCTAAGCATACTGTATATGTGCAGCTGATGCCCACCTTTGGCTATAGCCGTATAAAAGCCAACCAGCAGGATGATTTTGTAATTCAAGATATTGAGGGGCCCGGCACATTTTCACTTGAGCGCCTTGGCCTGCGGGCCGAAGCAGGCGTGGGTTGGCAGCTGAGCCCCCGCTGGCAGGTATATGCTGGTGGCCTGCTGTTTATCAGGCAGCAGGATATTAATTACGATGCCGCCTATTTTGTGGGTAATGAAGTAGCCCCTGGCAATGATGGTAATACTTTTGATGTACTGCCTGATTTTGATACCGCCCAGTTTAAGTTTCAAGACAGGGTACGTAATTTTGGGGTGCAGCTTGGGGTAAACTATACCATAAGCAACCGTACCTGGCGCCACCTGGTGGGGGCTAGCATTGAAATGCAACGCCCATTGAACCCGAACGATGCCCCCAACGAGGCACAAGGCTTTACCTCGGTACCATCGTTGTATACCTTCAGTAACTTTTACTACCGGGTAGAGCGTACCCTGGGCCCGCATTTTACTTTTTATACCCAGCCCACCCTTAACTACACCTTGTACATTAATGAAAACTTTAACGCACCCTTTTATGTAAAGCCTTATGGCTTTGGGGTAAATGTTGGGGTTACTTACCGCTTTAGATAGTATTATCATATTGGTGTTTGTCGTATCTTGGGTTTTATTGCAGGCGGGCAGCATATTTGCCTATTGCTTGCGTTACTGCTAAAACTGAAACCTACAAATTATCCCTTCACCCCATGAAGCATTTCATCAACACCTCATTACTGTTGTGTTTATTGTTGTTGGCTGGCTGTACCACCCAACAGCTTAACCAAACCCTGGGCGGCCTTAACGATGTGCTGGGCACTGATGCCAAACCCACCACTGCCGAGGTAGGCTCTGGCCTGAAAGAAGCCTTAATTAACGGCATTACCCGTGGCTCAAAACAGGCCTCGCAGCTTGACGGGTACTTTAAAAACCCAAGCATAAAAATACCTTTTCCTGAAGATGTTAAGCGGGTAGAAGATAAGCTGAGGCAAATTGGCCTGGGCAAAGAGGTTGATAAGTTTGTACTTACCCTAAACCGCGGGGCCGAGCAAGCCGCCAAAGAGGCTGCCCCTATATTTGTCACTGCCATTAAATCATTGACCATACAAGATGCCTGGGCCATATTAAAAGGTGAAGAAAATGCGGCCACCAACTTTTTAAAGCGTACCACAGAGGCGCAACTAAAAGAAAAGTTCAGCCCCATTATGCAAACGGCACTGAATAGCGTTAATGCCACTAAGTATTATAGTGATGTGATTAACACTTATAATAAAATACCCTTGGTGCAAAAGGCCAACCCCGACTTGAACGAATATGCTACCCAAAAGGCCATTGACGGTTTGTTTTTATTGGTAGCCAATGAAGAGAAGCGGATACGTGAAGACCCGATTGCCCGTACATCTGACCTGTTAAAAAAGGTGTTTGGCCAGCTTGATACTGACTAAGTGCTGACTAACCTAACGTGCAACCACTACTTTAACTATGGTGGTGCCCCTACGGTGTGTGGCCTGCACCAGGTAAACCCCTGCGGGCCATGCTGCCGTATTTAGCCTTACCCTATTCAAAACCTCGCTATTGTACTGGCCAGTGTGGCCACCCCACCCTGTGCTATGTACCAGTTGCCCACTGCTGTTTACTATCCTTATTGTCAAGCCTTCCTGTGGGCCTAAGCCGCTGCCCCTGGCAATAGTCAACAGGCCATTTGCCGGGTTTGGGTATACCTCAATAATAGCCTGCCCCTGGGTTTGGGCCAGCCCTGTTACTTCAAGTACAGTAATGGTGGTGGTTGCTGTATCACTACAACCACTGGCATTGTGGGCTATAAGGCTTACCGCATAACTGCCGGGCTGCTCAAATGCCCGTATGGGGTCTGTCAAGCCATCAAACAACAGCCCGTTAAATACCCAACTCCAGCTTGTTGCACCAGCCGTTGTGTTAAAAAACTGCACTGTACTGGCCTCACCTACAATAAGCGTATCAGCACTGGTTTGCAGGCTGGCCGTAAATGGGTCAATGGTTACTGTGGCTGTTAGCGGTGGGCTTTCTTGCAGGCTGTCAATACCAGTGATAAAATAGGTAGTGCTTGCAGTCAATGGTGGCGTGGTGTAGCTGCTGCCTTTGTGTACCCGCTCTGTAAGCGCAGCATCAGTATAAAAATAAAACACCTGCCCGCCGCCAGGGGCCAGTACTGCCTGTTGGTATTGGCAAACCGTTTGGTTAGCTAGGGTTGGCGTTGGGCTGGTACTGGGGGTGAGCGTTACCGAGTGCTCGTCGGCACAGCCGTTGGCATCGGTTGTGATCAGGCTAATGGTTACCGGCGCCGTAGGCTCGTAGAGCAATGCCGGGTTGCGTGTGCCGGCAGCGGCAATGCCGTTTACAAACCACTGGTGTGTAGTGGCTTCAGTGCTAAGGTCAGTCATTTGCAGGGCATACCTGCTCACTACATCTGTGGTGTCAATGCTGTAAGCAAAGGCACTGGTAGGGCTGCTTACGGTAACCTGCACCGCTTTTAGCTGGCTTTCAATACCCTGTACCAGTTGTGCAACATACAGCACAGTGTCATTCGTAAGCCTTTCAATACTAAACTGGGTGCCCTGCCCCAGCAGTTGCTGGCGCTGGCTGGTGGCATAAACCAAAAGGGTGTCTTGGTTGGGGGTGCTTAACGTTAGGCGTTGGCCCGAGCAAAGCAATACATCAGCCAGGGCAGGGGCGGCAGGGCGCTCTAAAACGGTTATGCGCCGTTGGGCGGTGGCTGCACACCCGTTAACTGTGGTAGTGGTTAGGGTGGCCGTATACTGGCCCGGTGTTGTAAAGGGTATGGCCACCTGGGGCAGTGCGCTGCTAAACCCATTGCTAAACTGCCACTGCCATTGGGTGGCTGCCGTGCCGCTGGCAGTAAAAGTAATGCGATTACTGGCCGCGTCAGTATAAAGGGTGTCGTTGCTGGTGGCAATGGCTGCCTGGGCTTCAAACAGCCGCATGGCTACACTTTGCACGTCGCCACCCCAGGGCACTGCGGTGCTACTGGCATAAAACAACGTGTCATTGCCCAGGGCATTGGTGGCCAGGGTGCTGCCCGTGCCAATGGGCTGTTGGGCGGCAGCATCAGCATAAAACTGCCATTGCCCTGGGCCAGGGGCCAGCACCGCCGGGGTGTTGGGGCATACCTGCTGTATGCTGGCCACTGGGGGCTGCGCCAGGTAGCGGGCATACAGTTGCCGTGCTGTGGCAGCCTTGCTTTGCAGGCTGGCCAGGCTGTTGCCCACAAGTAAAGCAAAGGCTACCTTCTGGCTGCCCAGGGGGGGCAAGGTAAGGCTTTGGGCGGTAGTAAACACGGCTACATCATTACCAGGGCCATTGGTGCCTGCAACTGTATCGCCAGTGGCACCTGTAATAAAATCATACTTTTCTATTTGATTAAAGGCCGTACCCACATCGGCCACATCGCCATGAATACTTTGTTTATTCAGGGCCCGGTGGCTAAAGGGCAGCTCACTTAACAGGGCCACGCCACCATACAAGCTGTCTGTACCATTGGTATAGCGCACATAAGTCAGGGCATGGTCAGTCAGGGCGCCTGCCTGGTTGGCCTGAGGCTCAATCAGGTCCCAGTCAGCAAACAAACTTACCGGAAAAGCAGGCAGGGTATCAGTACCTGTGTTGATGAGGCGGTATTCCAGCAGGGCCACATCAGCAGCATCACCACCGCTAAAGCCAAGCACTTTTTGCTCTATGCGCAATGGCGGCCCCTCGTTGGTAGTAAATGCAGAGCGCAGGTCGGTACTGGCTGTTGAGTTATTAAAAAAGCGGATACCGCTTTCACTCTCGGCTGTAAATGATTCATCGCGCAGCTCAACTGTAAAGTTGCTGGTAAAATTATTGGGTACCTCATTGCGCGCAAAGGCCAGTGCCAGGCCCATCCGGTTCATAACCGGGGTGCCTGAATACTGAAAGCCACTGCCTTGCGTAAACTGCTCACCATTATACAGCAGGTTGCCGCTGCTGCTGGCCGTGAGGGTCAGGCTGCCAGTGGTGGTGGTTACAAAACCGGGTGAGGTGGTGAGTGTAAAAAAAGCATAGTCAGTATAAGCGCCATCAGCAATGGCCAGCCTGAAGGTAATGTCTGTCTCAGTAGGGGTATTGCTGGCCAGTATAACGCTAAACGGGGCTGCGGCATTATTTGTATTGGCCAATGGTGCAATGGTGCCTGCGTTAAATACAGAATCAACCAGTTGCACATAGGGCGAAGTACTTTGTAACGTAACGGTGGCGTTTTGTGTGGCTGCCAGGTAGTTAGTCAGGGTCACATCAATGGCCAGCGTATCATCATAAAAAGCAAAAGTGCCGTTGCCATTGTTGTAGCTAAAGTCAACCAGGCGCAGGGCTGGCGTTAGGGTATCAGTCAGTGCCCTGTACACGTTTAACCGGCCTTTGCCCAGCCTGTCGCGGTAAACGCTGTTGCCGCCAACGGC
>CAZXTW010000047.1:0-902 GCA_964643525.1 uncultured Roseivirgaceae bacterium | reverse complement strand
GCTCCATGGTTTGCAGGGCATTTAGTTCAGGGCGGTGGCTTCGCACCAGTGCGGCGGCCCCGGCCACCATAGGGGCGGCAAAGCTGGTGCCTGTAGCCAGGGCATAGCTGCCGCCGTTTTGCGTGGTATACACGGCAGCACCGGGGGCCACCAGGTCTACCTGGCGGCTAAAGGTCGCAAAAGATGCTTTGTTGTCGTTAATATCTGTAGCGCTAACAGAAAGCACATGGTTGTATGAGGCGGGGTAAAAATCAAGCTCGGCATTGGTATTACCGGCTGCCGCTACCACCACCGCATCGCGCTCAAGCACGGCATAATCAATTACATCCTGCACAAAGCTTTGCCGTATGCCTGCTGCCCCCCACGACAAATTAATCACCTCAATACCCAGGTCAGCCGCCATCACAATGGCTTCATAGCCCCGCAAAAAAAGGTTGCCACTGCTGGTATAAATCTTTACAGGGTAGTGGCTGCAATCATAACCTACGCCTGCAATACCGGTGGCGTTGTTGGTGGTGGCACTGCTCACACCGGTTACGGCTACTCCGTGCCCATCGGCATCGGCAGTAGGGTCGGCATCGCGGTCGGCAATATCAAAGCCTGTGTAATTATCTACATAGCCGTCGCCGTCGTCGTCAATTCCGTTTATTGGGTCGGCACTGTTCACAAAGCGGTTGCCTTGCAGGTCGTCATGGTCGGGGTCGGTGCCGCTGTCTAAAATAGCCACTGCCACATCGGGGTTGCCAGTGGTTACCTCCCAGGCTTCGTAAGCCAGCACCCTGGCCAGGTGGTCTTGTGCGCCACTGCCCGGTTGTGCCTGTGGGTCGTTGGGGGTGGCCAGGGGGTGCATATAGTAATAAGGTTCAGCATATACTACCCCTGGCTGTTGTAACAGCGTATTG
>CAZXTW010000046.1:11026-16561 GCA_964643525.1 uncultured Roseivirgaceae bacterium | reverse complement strand
TGTAGCATGGCATTTTAGCAGTTACTCGTTTTTTATGCTAATTTAGTTTTAGCAATAGTTAAGCTCACTACGCCCTATGCCAAAATACAATTTGCCCATTGGTAATTCAGACTTTAAAGACGTGCGCCAGTCAGGCCTTTATTATATTGATAAGTCATTGTTGATAGAAGAGCTGATGGCCAGTAGTAAAGGTGACAAAGTGGTATTGTTGCCTCGCCCCCGTCGCTTTGGCAAAACCCTGAACTTAAGTATGCTACATTATTTTTTTGACTGTACTGAAAACAATGCTGAACTATTTAATGGGTTGGCCATTACGCAATCAACAGCCTGGCAATACCAGGGCCAATACCCTGTGCTGTTTTTGACCCTCAAGGACTGTAAGGCGCCAAGTTGGCAGCGCATGCAGTTTAAGCTTGCCGATGCTATTGGCTATATGTGTGAGCCTTACCGGTTTTTGCTTCAAGAGGGTGTGCTGCACCCGCACGAACAAACCCAGCTTACTGCACTTTTAAACCGCACCGCACCTATAGATTACCTTGAAAACAGCCTTAAGGTACTTACCAATATTTTGTACAGGTATTACCAAAAACAGGTTGTGGTATTGGTTGATGAGTATGACAGCCCGCTCATTGAGGCCTATAATCAGGGCTATTACCCTGAAACACTGGCCACTGTACGTAACATGCTTTCAGAAGCATTAAAGGATAATAAGTATCTGGTAAAAGGCGTCATTACAGGCATATTGCGGGTAGCCAAAGAAAGCATATTCAGCGGCCTGAATAATTTGGTTGTAGGTACCGTGTTAGACCGGTATTGCAACCGGTGGTTTGGTTTAAGCCCTGATGAGGTAAAGCAGGCACTGGGCCATTTTGAGTTGGCCAGCCACTATGCTGATATTGAAGCCTGGTACAACGGCTACCTGTTTGGGGGACAAGCCGTGTATAACCCGTGGAGTATTATTAGTTACTTACGTAGACCTGATAAAGGCTTTGTGCCCCATTGGGTAAACACCAGTGACAACAAAATTATTGGGCAACTGTTGGGCAGTGCTCATAACGGAACCATACAGAAAATAGAAGCACTTATACAAGGGCAAACCGTTGAGGCTACTTTAGAGGAACATACAGTTTTTGCAGACCTTGAACAAGCAAGAGAAGAATCTCTTCTTTCTTTTTTAGTTTTTAGTGGCTATTTAAAAGCACAATTTTTGCGCCAAGAAATAGACCTTATGTATTACAGGCTTGAGATACCTAATGTTGAAGTGCTTTCAGTATACAAATTGCTTTTGAGGCCTTATTTAGAGCTACCTGCCACCAAAGATATTTCACTGACCATGCTGCAAAACCTGTTGGCTGGCCAAACAGAAGCATTAGAAGCCGCACTACAACGGTATGTACTGGCCGCATTCAGTTATTATGATGTGGCTGAGCCGCAGGCCGAGCGGATTTACCACGGCTTTATGCTGGGCGTGCTGGCCTTTTTGCATACCACACACCAGGTACTATCTAACCGGGAAACCGGCCTGGGCCGGGCCGATATGCTGCTGCTGCCCCGCGAAGCAGCAGACAACCGCGCCTATGTGCTAGAGTTTAAACAGGCCCCCACGCCAGAGCAGCTTGAAGCCACTGCCACAGCCGCCCTACAGCAAATTAGCAACAAGCGGTACCCTACCCTGATACATGACGCTGGCAAAACCCAAACCCACCACTATGCCATAGCTTTTTGTGGCAAGCAGCTTACAGTTAAAAGCAAATAAAAGCCCTATAAACTGGTGTAAACGGGTACCAGTAACATGTATGATGGTTTGCAGTGTAACTCTACCTACCACTTTGTGCTGTTGGTGCGTTTCATTGGCACTGATGGCACCACCCTGCAAAAGGTATTGATTGAGTAATTGAGCTGGTTTATCTTTAGTAAGAATAGCAGCCCCTAAAAGGGCTGCTATTGCATTATCATACATGTGGTTGATCAGCTTTAAGCTATTTTGCTGAAATGCTAAGGCTGGTTACCGTAAACCGGTCAGCACTGCCTTCAATTCTGTTGGCCTTTAAACCTTCGCCACACTTTTGCCGCTGTATTAAATTTGGAAAAGGGCTGTAACTGCCAGGTTAAAAGCCCAAAAATACTTATTGGCGCCTGGTACCAGGCCAGATTACACCCTCAATCATGAAAGTAATGGCACTAATGCCCTCAATACCCTACATATGATGTGTTACTTTTTAAACTACTACATTTAAGAAGTAGAACATTTTATATTTGCACTGTATTGTTACCATTGGTGTACATGGTTTTATTTTCTATTATTACTTTGTATTTGTAGCCAGGCATTTGTTTTTATTTGTTTGTTTTAAACATGTACTTTTGCTTTTGAAAAATCTGTTATGCCTTCTGGCACTGCTGGGTATCAGTGCCTCTTTACTGGCGCAAAATAATTTGCGATTTAAACAGCTTACCACTGAAGATGGCCTGGTACAGGGCTCAGTAATGGGTATGCTGCAAGACCATTACGGCTTTATGTGGTTTGGTACCCGCAACGGGGTTAGCATGTATGATGGTTACAATTTTACCAATTACCAGAAAAACCCAGACGACCCGGCCAGCCTGAGTAATGCGGCTGTGAGGTTGATTCATGAAACACCTGAAGGGGCCTTATTTTTTGGCACGTATGGCGGGCTTAACAGGCTAAACCGAAGCACGGGCCAGTTCAGTCATTATTACCCCTGTAACGAGGCAGATTGTGGTGCAAACAGGATTAACGCAGTATTGCAGTACACTGCCGAACAGTTACTGGTAGGCACTGCCAAAGGCCTGTACCTGTTTAATACAACTACTAATGAGTTTGTTGACCGCCAGCAATACCCTGCACCTTTCACACTGTTTGACAGCCTGATGATCAGGGCTATAGAGACCGACCAAAAGGGCCGCATGTGGGTTGCCACTGACAATGGCTTGCATAGATTGAATGGCCAGGGCATTGAAAAGAGCTTTTTAATGCAGCCAGATAAAGCCGGCAGGGTGTTTAATAATATATTCAGTACTAATAATGTTTCTGCCGTGCATTGTGATAACACAGGCACCCTATGGGTGGGTACGGGCAAAGGCCTTTATAAATATAACCCTACTACTGATAGCCTGGAGGCAATTCCATTTCAATGCCCCCATACCCACGATAAGTTTAGGTATTTCAATTATATATTTGATTTGGCCGACGATGGCCTGGGCAACCTGTGGGTGGTGACGGCTGGCGTGATTATTTTGAACACCAGCAATTTAACTTACCAGCATGTACTGCCCAATAATAGTGACCGCCACAGCCTGGCCACAGAAAATACCCTTTCAGTGTATGTTAGCCGTGAGGGTGTGGTATGGATAGGTACGCGGTCAAGGGGGGTTAACAGTTACAACCTGAAACGCAGGCAATTTGGCTACATGGGGGCCAATGAGGTGGGCCAGGCAAAACTGAACAGTAACTTTTTAGGGCCGGTGCATACTACTAATGACCAGCAGGTATGGGTTGGCACTGTAGCCGGGCTTGATTATTACGAGGCCAGCCAAAACACAGTTAAACACTATACCCATGAAGCCAATAACCCAACCAGCCTGAGCCATGCGTGGGTAACTTCTTTGCTGCACGATAGCCTGGGCAATTTTTGGGTAGGCACCAAAGTAGGTTTGAACAGGTATGTGCCAGCCACTGATAGCTTTGAACAATATTACTTTCCTGACAGGCGCTCTGGCTGGTCGCAAATCAATCAGTTGCGGCAAATTGGGCCAAATTTATTAGCCATATGTACCCAAGAAGGGCTTATTATTTGGAATGTTTCTACAAATGACAAGCGCTATTTTTCAAACGACCCTGCAAGCGAGGCGGTGCTTAGTGCACAGAATATTGTAGATGCCCTGCCCTACCAGCAAGAGTTGTGGCTGGCTACGGGCAATGGCATTAACCGGCTGAACCTGGCCAATAATGCGGTAAGTTATTTGCAGTACCAACCCGAAAACCCTCAGTCACTTAGTAGTAATAATGTAAAAAGCCTGTTTGCCGACCGTGAAGGCCACCTATGGGCCACCACATGGGGCGGCGGTTTTAACCGATGGAACGACACAACCGGCACCTTTATACGGTATACTACTACCCAGGGCTTACCTGATAATGTGGTGTATGGCATGCTTCAGGATAACCAGGGTGCGTTGTGGTTAAGCACTAATAAAGGCATTAGCCGGTTTAACCCCACTGATGAGTCGTTTTACAATTTTGATATTGCTGATGGCCTACAGGAAAATGAGTTTAATACCAACAGCTACTTCAAATCACCCAACGGTATTGTGTATTTTGGTGGTATAAACGGGCTTACTTTTTTTAACCCGGCCACTTTGGTTTTGAATGATGCCCCACCCCGCACACTTATTACGCAATTGCTGGTTAATGACAACCTGTACCATTGCCCCAGGCATATTCTTGAAACCAATGAGGTTACCCTTGACTGGCACCAGAATAACCTGAGCTTTGAGTTAACAGGCATCAATTTTTCAAATACAAGTGATAATGCCTACGCTTATTACCTGGCCCCGCTAGAAAGTGGTTGGAAGTATGTAGGGGGCCGCCGCAATGTAAGTTATAATAACCTGGCTCCAGGGCGCTATACGTTTTATGCCAAAACAGGCAACAGCAGCCTGTGGGACCCTGCCGGCAAAGCTTTTACTATCACAATTCGTTACCCCTGGTGGCAAAAGTGGTGGGTAAAAACGCTGGGCATGGCAGCTTTGCTGGCAATGGTAACCGGCGTTGTTTCATGGCGAACGCGCACGGTTAACCAACGCAATAAGGTGTTGGTAAGCCAAATAAAAATGAATGAACGCATGCAGGCCCTACAAAGCGAAGCCAATGCCCAGCGAGAAGTATTTTTACAGCAGCTTGAAAGCAAAACTGAAACCCTTGAAAAGCAAAATGCAGAGCTTGAACGCTTTACGTATACAGTTTCGCACGACCTGAAAAGCCCACTGGTTACTATTATGGGGTACATGGGCTTTTTGAAGAAAGATATTGCCAAAAAGCGGTATGACCGCCTTGACAATAGCTTTACCTATATAGAGCAGGCAGCCAATACCATGAACCAGCTTTTAAATGAGCTGCTTGAGCTTTCGCGCGTGGGCCGTGTCATGAATGCTACCGAACCAATTGACCTGAACAGCCTGGTGCCAGAGGTGGTACAAAACCTGAACGGCCATATTACCAATAAAAGTGTTAAGGTGAATGTAGCCCCCAATTTACCTGTGGTAGCTGGCGATAAGGTACGCATCAGGGAGGTGTACCAGAACCTGATTGAAAATGCTGTCAAGTTTATGGGTAAGCAGGCCAAGCCTACCATTGAAGTAGGGTACGAACAGGATAACGGACAGCCCCTGTTGTTTGTGCGCGACAATGGCATAGGCATTGAAGCACGGTATCAGGATAAGGTGTTTGAGCTCTTTGAAAGGCTACAGACTGATGTTGACGGTACCGGCATAGGCCTGGCCCTGGTTAAGCGCATTGTA
>CAZXTW010000046.1:0-10999 GCA_964643525.1 uncultured Roseivirgaceae bacterium | reverse complement strand
CCAGGGTAAAATATGGGCACAAAGTGCCGGCACTAATCAGGGCACCACCTTTTACTTTACCCTGCCCGGCCAGGAGAATTGAGTACAGCCAATCTGATTATTGCGAATTACAAAAAGTTCTGTAGGTATTTATCAGGATCTTGAATTACATCGTCATATACGGTAGGGGTGTATCGTTTTACCTGGTAATCTTTGGTGGTGTTTTCAATAAACTGCCTGAAATCTGGGTTTTGCAAGCAAAGCTTGTTCATCAGCTCCCAGTCAAGTATATCACGGCGGCGGGCAGGAAATACCACTTTTGACTGGCCAATGGCCTCAGTATTGAGTAATATCAGTCCTATGCCAAAGGAGGCCGAAAGGCGGCTTAGCTCATCTGTCAGGTCATCATCTTTTTCAAAATCAGCTGTTACCAGGTAACCTTCATTGGCCCATGAAGAGTTTGATACAGTCTGAAAAAAGGCTTCTCTGTAATTGCTTTTGTTCAGGTGAAGCTTCAGTTCAAACGAATACAACAGCATGGCCCGCACATTGGCCTGGTCGTTAAATGCAAGCAAAGTCTGGTCCCAATCTTCGGCAGGCATGTAAAATCCCACAATATCAGGGTGCACCCACTCATTCAGCTGTTGGCGTTTTTTAGACTTTTCGTGAAAAATGGTTTTTGTAAACACCCTTCTGCCGCGGTTAAAGGCTGGGTTGTGGTAGGCATAATAGGCAAACAGGGGGTGCAGGTCACGCTCTTTCAATTTAAGTGCTTTTTGTGGTTCCTCAGTAGTAAAGTTATCATCAATTTCCTGACTTGCCTCTGCTACTGGTTGCTCTGGTGTATCAACCTCTGTTTTATGTTCTGCCAGTGGCGGCCATTTTGGTTGTACTTTCAGTGTAAAACGTGCAGGCTTTAAATCTAAACGGATAAATACTGTTTCTTTATCTGGATCTTTGGTAGCCGTGTATAGGTTTGAAGCAAGGGTTGCCCAGGGCGTTTTTCCTTCAGAAGCCAACTTTATATCGAGGCCAATAGCTACGGCCTGGTTCCAAATTTCTCTTGGGGTAAGGGGTATTTCAGCCTTTTCAAGTACTTCTTGGGCTAAATCTAAAAAACTATAATTGTTTTGCATATTTTTCAATATACCCAAATCTAATTCATGTACACTTGAATACCATATGTAATACATCTATACCGCATCATATAGCAAAAAAACACTTGGTTTGCTAAAAGTATAAGCAAAGAGTTGCGCCATATACAACCACAATAATTTATCATACTATAAAAGCTTATTGAATGATAATGCCATGAGAATTGCAGCATATCATGGGCAAGTGCTTTAACTATAGGTAAATTCTGCATACTTTCGTTATGTAATCATGACCAACTGTTTAGCATATGTCAAAACACCAAGTAACATCCAAAAGCATTCACCTGGCGGCTGAAGATATGGGCACCTTTGACCAAAACCACTTACAAAAGATTACCAGCCCACTTATAGGCACCCAAATACATATTGGTGCCCTGCACCAAATATTATTTGAAAAAGAAGGCCAAATATTTACCGGTGTGGTTACCGCTGTGTTTATGGCTTACCTACTGGCCTGCAAAAAGCAAGGCATACCTTACCATGAAATACCTGAAGCCACCATGGTGGCTGCTTATACTGATGGGCGCACCTTTGAAAAATACTACAGCCTGCTAAGCCGCAAAGAGCCCAGCCAAACGGGCATCCACTTTTTGGCCACTCATGCCCAAACGCCTATGGCCAAGTATACGTACGACACCATTTGGCGCCGTCGGGGTCGCAACTCAATTGGTAGTGATATTGAGGCTGCACGTATTTTTGGGGTTTGCATTGCCCTGCTCAATGCCTTGCACCAAGCCATTGTAACGCACAAATAGCACATACATTAAAGCCCTGTAGCCATAGGGCTTTTCTATTTAAGCCTACCGCCAAATGCACCAAAATAACCGTAAAACTGTTGCATGAAACCCCCGTTGTAGCTGCATATCTGCAAAGAATGGTATCTTTACGTTAAAGTTGATTTTAGACTGCTTATGGGAGAACCAAAACTAAAAGAAGGCAGCCGGTATACAAAAGAAGAATACCTGGCTATGGAAGCCGAAAGCCATGAAAAGCTAGAGTTTTATGATGGCACCATCCGCGCCATGTCGGGTGGTACGCGTAACCATGCCTCTATTTGTGCGCATTGCGTTAACGCATTAATCAATGCCATTGATAATGGCCCTTGCGCTACTTTTGGCAGTGAGTTAAAAGTATATTCCGCTTCAGCTAACGCATATTTTTACCCTGATGCCTTAGTGGTTTGCGGTGATGAGCAACTGCAAGAGGGGCGAGATGATGTACTATTGAACCCCACACTTATTCTGGAAGTACTCTCACCCAGTACCATGAGTTATGACTTTGTGCAAAAGTTTGACCGCTACAAGCGCATCCCCAGCCTGCAAGAGTATGTGCTGGTATCGCAAGACCAACCCCGTGTTGAGGTACGCGCTGCTACCAACAACTGGGGGCACATCCGCACCTACGAAGGCCTGGACGCCACGGCCACCTTCAGCTCCCTCAACCTCCAAATCCCCCTCACCCACTTCTACCGCCGGGTTTCATTTCAGTAATTGTACTTTTGTACTACATTAGTTGGCATAAACCGTTTGCCTTATCGCAGCTTGTGGCACGCCTGTTCAACCTTCAATTGTAAAGTGCTGCACCAGGCAGGTCATTATTATGTTGATAAGTCATTGTTGTTTGATGTGCTGATAGCTAATAAAAGAAAGGCCAATTAATTGTACAAACTTGATAAATTAACCCCTTGCCTGTTTTTATTGTTGTGGCTGTGTTTTGCGCCATGGTGTGTAGCTACTGCCTACCAGAATAACCAGGCCACGCCCCCCCTCTCCCACACCTACAAAGCCAATACCCGTGCTAAAGCCTTGCATGCCAATGGCCGTTATGATGAAGCACTAAAGCTGTTGCTGGCGGCCGATAGTGTGCTGGCTGGCAGTGCATTTGATTCGGCCCGTGCTTACGGCAGCCACCTGGCAGGCCTGTGCGCTTACGCAACAAAACAACCACAACTGGCCCTAAAGCTACTGCGCAAAGCCTACCAGTGGCGCAGCAACAACCTGAGGGCCAACCACCCACAAACAGTAACCAGCTGCCAATGGCTGGGTAACGTTTGGCGTTACAGCCTTAACCAACCTTACCAGGCCCTGCCCTGGTACCAGCAGGCACTGGCCATGACTGAAGCAGCCACTACCAAAAGCCTAAGCACACAACGCAGCCTTTGTTATAACATAGCGGCCACCTACAGGCTAATAAAAGATATTGAACCCGCACTAACGTATGGCATGCGGGGCCTGGCATTGGCCCAACAGGCCAATAACCCCCGGCTGCTGGCCAGCCATTTAAACCAAATGGGCACCCTGTACCGAACCGGCAACCAGCCAAACACTGCATTGCAGTATTATGACAGCGCCCTGCAAATGCTTATAACAGCAGGCACCGACCCTGCCCGGCAACTGCGGTACAGAGGTAATATAGCCGATGTATTGTTAGAACTAAACAGGTTGGATACAGCCCTGCTGGTGCAGCATCAAAACATGGTGTTTAACAGGCAGCATGTGCACGACACACTGCTGCTGGGGCGAGGCCATTACCTGCTGGCCCGCATATACCAACAAAAGCAACAACCGGCAGCCGCCTACGGCCATGTACAACAGGGCCTGCAGGTGTATAAACAGTTTTATGGGCCTGATCACAGCCGCGTGGCAGAGCTGTACCGGTTTGGAGGTGCATTGTACCGCAGCCAACACCCCAAGCAAGCGTTGGCCCTGTTAGACTCTGCCCTGCAAATATTGTGGCAAGGCTACCGGGCAGAAGTACACATGAGCCAAATACACCTGCCCAAACACACGCAATGGGAGGCACTGGCTTTGGCATTGGGGCATCGCGCCTTTGCCTTGTTCACCCTGTACAAAAACACCCCTGTTGACAGCATGGCCGCCACAGTTTTGCAGGCCTACCAACTGGCAATGGCCGCGTATGAGCAATACCGTGACGATTACCTTTCGGCCAGCGGCCTGCAAAACCAGGCCAGGCAACACCAGTGGTTGACTGACGAGGCCATGCAGGCATTGCTGGCAATTAACAGGCAGGCACATGCCACTGTGCAAGACAGTATTTATGCATGGGCATGGGCATGGATTGAGTCAGGTAAGGGGGGGCTACTGCACCGGGCATTTGCCAACGCCCAGGCGCGGCAAAAAAGCCAACTGCCAGACAGCCTGTGGCAACAACGGCAAAACCTGCGTTACTTCATGGCGCAAAACAACCATGCTGACAGTCTGTACAGCTTGCAACGCGCATTAAATAATTGGCAGCACCAAATTACCCTGCATTACCCTGCCTATAGTCATTACCTGCAAAAGGTGCAAAAGGTGCCACTGAGCCAAGCCATCAGTACCCTACCCAAAGGGCAGCTTATGGTTAATTATTGGGAGGGGCACCAGGCCGTTTATGCCCTGGCACTTACCAATAAAGGCGGCATTAACCTGTGGCAAATACCTAAAGACAGCACCTGGCATGCGGCAATTAACACGTTTAACGGGTTTACCACACACCCGCAGCCCGAGCGTATTAACGCCCAACAAGCGCAACACGCCCTACTGGCTGGGCACCAACTGTACCAATTGTTGTTACTGCCTGCCTTGGGCCGCATCACACAAGGCAGCAGGCTATTAATACTTCCGCATGGCCAATTAGAAACACTTGCCTTTGAGGCACTGCCCACCAAGGTGCCTCAAGGCAGTGCACTGAATTACCATAGCCACCCCTACCTGGTAAAACAGCGCGCGGTACATTATGCATTTTCTGGTGGGCAATGGTGGCGGGCCATGCACAGGCAAAACAGCCAGCATGCTCATACCACATTTTATGGTTTTGCCTGGGGCGGTGGCGCGGTTGCCCCCACCACACTTGGGCAAACACTGCCGGGCCTGCCAGGCAGCAGCAAAGAGGTGCACGCAGCAGCCAGGCTATGGGCAGGCAGGGTATTAAGCGGGGCCCAAGCCACCGAAGCCAGCCTCAGAGCTGTTTTAACGCAAGGGGGCATCGCGCACCTGGCACTGCACGGCATGCCCAGTGTGCCGCCACATAACCTGCCCGCCCTGTTGTTTCCGGGGGCAGATAGCCTGCACGACGGCACCCTGTACCTGCACGAGCTTTACCAGCTAAAAATTAACACCCGCCTACTGGTGTTAAGTGCCTGCCAAACCGGTGCCGGGCAGTTTGCCCCTGGCGAGGGCTACATGAGCCTTGCCCGGGGCTTTGCTTTTGGGGGCTGCCCAACCATGGTTACAAGCCTATGGCCATTGTACGACCAAACTGCGGCCATATTGACCAAGGGGTGGTACCAAAATGCGGCCCAGGGCCAGCCGCTAGACCTTGCCTTGCAGCAAACCAAAACTGCCTACTTAAAACAGGCAAGCCCACTAACAGCACACCCCGCCCACTGGGCAGGGCTTGTACTGGTGGGCAACCCACAGCCAGTGGCAGGCAATAAACCTGTGCACGCATGGCTATGGGTGCCGGCATTGGCATTGCTTATTGCCTTAATCATTTTCGGTAGGCTACCTGTAAAGCGTCTGGTCTTTGGCAATGGTAATTAACGGCGCTGCCCTGAAAACCGCTACCGGTTGCTCTTGCCCATTATTATAAACGGCCACCGCTTCATTGGCATTTGCTTCCCCTGCACCCAAGTACACATTTACCTTTTGGTACAACTGCGGTGCTTTGCCGTTTGTAAAGGTTAAAATACCTACTGCATATATGTTATTAATTGCTTTGAGTTCCCAGCTTACGGGCCTGGCTACTACTATGTATGAGTTGATGGTGGTGCTGCCATTGGGCGGAAAGTGACAGGGGTTGGCTACCGTAGGTATTCTAGTCTGCCAAGCCTCCCGGCCAGCAGCAGCCTCAGCAGCACTATGGCCCCAGTCAGGGTCAAGGCCAAAAACGGGCCGCAGCTCATGGATTACAAACTGGGTTTCGGCAAGGGGTTCAACATCAACCCGTGCCGGAAACTCCCCGCCAGCCGACCAACCCAAATCGTGTTGGGTGTTAGCCCTGGGCAGCCACAGGCTTTGGCCTAAAAAAATATGCGTTCGTGATTGGGCTGTGGCAGGCGTTGGCAGGCCGTTTTCCTGATACATCACCACCACCTCACTCATATACACATTTACACCAATGTGTGATGCCCCTTCTGCAATCACTACTTGCTCATACTTGCCGGGCTCAAATTCATGCTGTCCATAATAAGGCACATAACATTGTACTGCGCCTGGGTATTGGCCAAACAGTGGCGATTGGTTTTTATTAACCGCCAGGCGGGCCATTCTAAAAGGGCACGGTACTTTATTAACAATACCGGCCACACTTTGGCGGGGCGGATCTTCTGGCCCGCCAGAGGGTGGGTCTTCTTCAGCAGTACTGCCGCTAGAGGTACCATCAAAATAATCAGCCGGCAATTCTTGCCCGGCGGCATTGCTTGAACCGGGCTGGTTAAAATCTTCGGGTGAGTTGGGTTGCATATAATAATTAGCTAGTTACTAAAATAGAATAAATCATAAATAAAGCATGTCCGCAAATTTTCATTTTATTTATCATAAACCATAACTTATTTTGGCAGTCATGAAAAACCAGGCAGTGAATGAAGAAGCCCTGAAAGAAGGGCTGCGCCAAGGCAATAAAGCTGCTTTACGTGAAATATATGCCCTGTACCAGCACCGCATTGTAGCTTGGGTACAACAAAACAACGGCACCAAAGCCGAAGCACAGGATTTGTTTCAAGATGCCCTGACAAGCATTTATTTACAGTTAAGGCAACCCGAGTTTACCATTAAGCAAAACCTGTATGTTTACCTGTTTGTGGTATGCCGCAATTTGTGGTTTAACAACTTGCGCAAACAGAAGCATGTTTCATTTCAGGATGCTGACCAGCATACCCAGCTGGCAGCCGAAGAAGCACCCAACCCTAACGACCTTGAACTGCAAGAGCAGTTGTACCGGCGCATGTTTGCCCGCCTGGGCAAGTCTTGCCAGGAAATACTGCGCCTGGCCATTAAAGGCCTCTCGCCACAACAAATTGCCGATGCCATGCAACTCAAAAACGAGCACCAGGCACGCAACCGAAAAAGTTACTGCAAGCAGCAATTGGTAAAGCTGGTACGCACCAGCCCACAATACAAAAACCTGAGTACTTGATAAGCCTGCCCTGCACAAGCCAGCCTTTTTGAAAAAAAATAAAAAAAACTTCCGGACAATTTGAGGCTGCCGCTACCTACTTATGTAGGCACACTAACAAACATGGCCTACAGGCAAAACGCCCTTGGCCTATAACAATAAGGGCAAATATTAAGTACAAAAAATTTTATCACAATGACTAACACAAGCACAGTAACACCCAACGCCCAAACCAGCGAGCAACAGTTTAAGGTATGGAATACTTACTGGACTTCCCTCAATCAGGTTCAAATTGTAGATGCACACAACATTGCATTTTCTGTTGTGAGGCCGCCAATTAAAATGAAAGGTGGGTTTTTGTCGGTTTTTGAAGGCAGCCAACTCACCAAAACACCTTTAGACCGGCAGCGGTATGAGCCCGGCACTGAAATTACCTTTGAAGGCACCTATACCAACAATACTATTGACTTTACTAAAGGGCAGTATGTAATTGCCTGGGGGCCAAATTGGGACCATACCAGTGCCCAAGAGGTGGCAGCAACCCAAAACCTGCAAAACGGAGAAGAACTTGACAACCAGTTCTCTGCCTTACGCCTGCAAAGTGCCGGCAATACCAATGTAACCTGTACTTACCAGTTACCAGAGGGCATACTGCAAAACAATACCACTCACACTAGCCGCAACTCACCGGTAAGTCTTATCATCAAAGAAGGCGATAACACTGGCTATGGTGATATAGTAACTCAGCTTCAGTTAGATACTGATGCACCGGCTACAGGTATAGTGAGCCTTGATACTGAGTTGACAGTAGGCGAAGAGTACAACATTGGCATTTACTTGTACAGCAAGTCCAGGTTTGTTGCCGGGGCATCATTTCAGCTTATCTAATCAGGTTTACTAAACCACACAATTGTAAAGCATTAGGGGCCGCTAAACAGCAGTGGCCCCTTTTGTGGTATGTATCAATTCACTACTTTTATTTTTATTTGTATGTTGCATACCAAAGCTTGAAATAACTGGTACTGAAGCTGCCCTTAGTCAAAACGCGATGTCATGAGCAACCAAACACGGTTTACTGAAATTGAAAGTTACCTTGATGGCAACATGACCCCAGCCCAGCAGCAGGCTTTTGAAGCACGCATGGCTACAGATAAGTCGTTGGCCCAGGATGTGGCCGATAGCAAAACGGCCACTAACGCCCTCAAAGACGAGCAATTGCTTGACTTTGTGCTTGCACTTAATGAGGTGCAAGAAGCGCATGATCATGAGGCTGCCGGCCAGCAACAACCCGCCATTGGCAAACGCATACGGCTAAGCTCCTTCTGGTGGCGCGCGGCAGCCGCTGTATTGCTGTTGGTGGTAGCTGGTGGCACCTGGTACTGGTACAACCAGGCGCCGACAACGAATGCCACCGGCCTTTATGTGGCCAACTTTAGCCCATACCCCGCCCAGGCCTTGCGTAACAACGCCACCAACTACCCACAAGCATTGACAGAAGCACTGCAATTGTACCGTGACGAGAAGTACCAACCTGCCGCAGCTGCCTTACACGTTTGGCAGCACGACACATTGCATGCCACCATGGCTACCTTTTACAGGGCACAAGCCCTCATGGCTGGCAGCCAAGTTAAGCAGGCCATACCGTTGCCTACGGGTATGGTGGCTGGCCAGCAAACCGTATTTACCCAATCAGCACAATGGTACTTACTGTTGGCCTACCTGCAACAGCAAAACACAGCTGCCGCGCAACAGCAAGCCAACCAAATACTGGCTGTGCCACAGCATGCCTATACCCAACAAACACAGCTATTGCTACAACAGTTGAACCAACTGTAATGCCCAGATGCCCCGGCTTATTATTGATGATTTCACCAATCATGGCAGAGAAAACAAAAATATGTCCGGGGGGCAGCAAAGTTTTTTCCCGGAAACCGGAAGTCGCTCTGCCCGAGGGAAAAGTTTTTCTCGGGTAGAAAAATATTTTTCTAGGGGAGAAATGCACTCGCTCTGCCCGAGAAAATGAAATTACATCTGGCACCTAATCCTTTTTTTGCCCTGCTGAAAAAGAATTGTTTTGCCAGAGGGCAAAACCTAACTCACCGATAAATAGTAGGCACTGGCTTATAAAGTCACAGCAGCCTTACAGCAAATAAGCAACAAACAGTACCCCACCCTGATCAAAGATGCCGGCAAAACCCAAACCCACCACTATAGCATTGCCTTTTACGGTAAGCAGGTATCTGTAAAAAGCCAAAGCCAGCCGCCCCTACAATAACTGATTTCCAACACCTGCTTTTTAACCATATAAAAAAGCCTCCATTGAGCGGCCTTTTTGGTTTTTATGCACAGCTGCCAGTGTATAAAACCCCGAACTTAGGTGATACCCTATTTTTTGCTCTGGGGTTAATTTTGAGGTGAGCAGTACCCGAAACGCTTAATCCTTGAAACCATTCATGTACCAAAAAACCACAATACCATCATGAAACAAATTGTACCAATACTTTTCGGTGCCATATGGCTCATTTGGGCATTTAGCACCACTGGTTCTATGGCCCAGCAACCTGTTTTGCATACCGGCGAGACACAACAAGCAAACCAGCAAATAAACCAAAATATGTTGCTGCCAACTGGCCCAACACCAGAACAACGTGAACAGTTGCTGACACGGAACAGCCAAAATATAGCACGGCTTAAAAAACTGGGCCTACTGCCAAGAATCAACAACAGCAACCCGCCCAGCTTCATTTGGCCGGTACAGGCAACAGGTTCGGTAACTGACCCTGGCTTTTACGCCATACAGCACTATGTTGACCATGACACCGCTTTTCCCGATGCCCTGCAAGACTACAACTGCGGCACCCGTACCTATGACCAGCCCAGCGGCTACAACAACCAGGGCACGGTTATCATTGGCTGGCCATTCGGAAAAGAAAAAATGCTTTTTGACTATGTAGAAGTAGTAGCTGCAGCACCTGGCACCATCATTAACAAACAAGGAGGTTACCCTGATAATGACTGCAGCCCACTAAACAGCCCATGGAACGCCATATACATACAACATGCAGATGGCTCAGTGGCCTGGTACGGCAGCTTGAAAAACGGCAGCCTCACCACAAAAACTGTTGGCCAGGCAGTGGCTCAGGGAGAGGTGCTGGGCATTATTGGTACTTCTGGCAATGCCACTTACCCCCAATTGCACTTTGAAGTATACGACCACAACAACAACCTCATTGACCCTTTTGCCGGCCCCTGCAACCCCACCACGGCCACCAGTTGGTTCCAGAACCAGCCTACCTACAACCAACTTAAAATAGATGCGGTGATCACCGGCTACGATGCCCCAAGGCTGGGCAGTTGCCATATTCATGAAAGTTATTTCAAAATGAATGAATTTAAACCCGGAGAAAAGCTATACATGTCGGCCTACTTCAGTAACCTGAGCCAGGGCCAGGTGAGCAATTACAAAGTATTCCTACCTGACAGCACCCTTTGGCTCTGATGGTTGCTATGTGAGTGTTTTATCTCAAAGACTAATTAAGCCAGAAAAGGAAGTCGGATAGCGAATTTATAGTTTTTTTTGAAGAGATAAAGATGAAAGTTAAATTAAGACCAGATTTTGTGGTGACAGATATATAGAAAATCTCCTTCTTCTCTCCATATTCTGTAATGTAGAGGCAAGAGGTGTCGTTGAAGTTGTATGAAACATTCCGAATTCAGCCACTTTTTCACGATATCCATCGCCCATATCCCCT
>CAZXTW010000045.1:0-16574 GCA_964643525.1 uncultured Roseivirgaceae bacterium | reverse complement strand
ATGGACTCATCATCCGAACTCCATAGTACATCATCAGTTATATCGACATTGGAGCTCATCGTTTTCTAGTGTTACTTCCTCAGAAGTGCCTTCGGCAGCACTGGCAAACAGGCCATATTGGGCGCTCTGCCGGGCACTGCGCGCTGAGTCGGGCTCATCTACTGGCTGTATTGGGGTGGCAGTGGTATCAATCTGAGCTATCGGATTAGCAGGTTGTGTAACTGTGGTGGTGTCAGTCAGCTGTTCTGGGTTTCTGGTAGGCTTTTCGGTAAAAAAGTTGAAATACAGCAGCAACAGCACCGACATCAGCACCAAACCTATCACCTGGTTTCTATCCATAATTGTTCTTAACGGTATATTATAAAAAAAGCCCGGCGCAGGCCGGGAATCAATTTTTTTGAAGGTGCAAAATTAGTCTATACAAACTAAAGCCACAATAATTGGTTTAAGCCAAAACCTTAGCCGGGCGGTTTTTATAAGCCATGGCCTCCTGTACAAAACGTACAAACAGCGGATGCGGGTTTTGAACGGTACTTTTTAACTCAGGGTGGTATTGGCAGGCCACATAATAAGGGTGGTCTGTCAACTCTACCACCTCAACCAAACCAGTATCAGGGTTGTGGCCGCTGGCCACCATACCAGCATTTTCAAGCATTGATAAATACTCATCATTAAACTCGTAGCGGTGGCGGTGGCGCTCATAAATCTGCTCTTGCCCGTACGCTGCGGCCACCTTTGAGCCTGCCTTTAAATCACACACATAAGCCCCCAACCGCATGGTGCCACCCATCATAGTAATATTTTTCTGGTCGGCCATCAGGTCTATCACTGGGTGTGGGGTGTTGGCATCAATCTCGGTACTAATGGCTTCCTGCAACCCAAGCACATTTCTGGCAAACTCAATCACAGCACATTGCATGCCCAGGCATATACCAAAAAAGGGTATTCTATGCTCTCGGGCATATTGGCAGGCGGCAATTTTACCCTCTACCCCACGTTCGCCAAAGCCGGGGGCAACCAACAGGCCATTAATACCACTTAGCGCTTCAGCAACTGTCTCTTCAGTCAGGGTTTCTGATGATATCCACTGTATTTTGGGCTTGCACTCGTTTATTGCTCCGGCATGAATAAAGGCCTCAGCAATTGATTTATAAGCGTCAGGCAGTTCAACATATTTACCCACTACAGCTATTTTAACCTCCTGCTTGGGGTTTTTAAGCTTAGTCACAAACTGCTTCCACTCTTCAATGTCTGGCTCACCCTTGCTGGGCAGGCGCAGCTTGGTCAGCACGCGCTCGTCCAGCTTCTCTTTGCGCATCAGCATGGGTACGTCATAAATGGTATCTGCATCGCGGGCTTCAATCACTGAATTCAACTGCACATTACAAAACAGGGCCAGCTTTTTACGTATCTCTGGCGGTATGCGCTTTTCTGCCCGGCACACCAGAATATCAGGCTGTATGCCTGCCTCTTGCAACTGCTTTACTGAATGCTGGGTGGGCTTTGTTTTCAGCTCGCCGGCAGCACTCAGGTACGGTATCAGGGTAAGGTGTATATTCAGAAAGTTATTAGCGCCCAGGGTAAGCTTGGCCTGCCGCACAGCCTCCAGAAAAGGCAGTGACTCAATATCGCCCACACAACCGCCTATTTCAGTAATCACAATATCGTGCTTGCCGTCTTGCCCCAGCAAATAAAAATTACGCTGTATCTCGTCAGTAATATGAGGCACAACCTGTACCGTTTTGCCCAAATAATCGCCCTGCCGCTCTTTAGTAATCACGCTATGGTAAATGCGGCCTGTGGTTACATTATTGGCCTGTGAGGTGTTTACATTCAAAAACCGTTCGTAATGCCCAAGGTCAAGATCAGTCTCTGCCCCATCATCAGTTACATAGCATTCGCCATGCTCATAGGGGTTTAAAGTGCCCGGGTCAATATTAATGTAGGGATCAAATTTCTGTATCGTTACAGAGAATCCCCTCTTTTGTAAAAGCAAACCTAAAGAAGCCGCAATGATTCCTTTACCCAATGAAGAGGTTACTCCTCCTGTCACGAAGATGTATTTTGTAGAGCCCATAAGTAAGGTTGGTGAGAATTGTACTTATGGGATGTAAAGTTACCCTTTTATGTTAAGATTATACAAGTTAATTATAAATAATGCCCCACTTTACAGCCTGTATTTACCATAAAGGCTTACAAATAAGGGGCTAAGGCCTTTTTATAATTTCGACTCACCTTCACTTCAGCCGCAGTAGCCAAATGCAGGGTCAATAACTTTTCACTGCTCCCTTCCTCCGCATCAATTTGCTGCACATGCTGCATGTTGACTATGGCCGACCGGTGCACCCGTACAAATGGTGGGTTGGGCAGGTGGGCTTCCATATGTTTCAGGGTGTTGCGCACCAAATGCATGGCCTGCCTGCCATTAATTAAGGTGTGCACCTTAATATAATAATCATAAGCCTGCAGCCACACCACCTGGGCAAACGGCACAAACAATACGCAGCCATTTGCTTTTACTATTAACTGGTTGTTGTTAAAGGCAGCAGGTTGTTGCCGGTTAGTAGCCGGTGCGGCTTGTGCGGCCATTTGCTGTAGGGCCGCCTGCTGCGCGGCTTGATTTGCCCCGTGTTTTGCTGCCAATAGCAGCCTGGCCTGTTGCAGGGCTTCATAAAAGCGGGCATCAGTATAGGGCTTTAGCAGGTAGTCAACCGCATGCACCTCAAAAGCACGCAGGGCATAGGCATCATAAGCGGTAACAAACACTATGGCAGGCCAGGGCGTGGGCAGGCTGTTCAACACCTCAAAGCCATTGGCACCGGGCATTTGTATGTCAAGCAGCAATAAATCTGGCTTGTGGTGCAGTACCTGCTCAATGGTTTCTAACCCGTTACTGCACTGCGCCACCAGGTTAATATCTGGCTGCTGTTGCAGCAGGTGGGCCATGCCTGCCAAGGCATCGGGCTCGTCGTCAGCAGCAATAACTCTAATCATAGGGTGGCAGTTTTTTGCGTGGTTGCCAGGCTGGCTGGCAGCGTCATGTCAATCCTTAGCCCCTCTGGCAGGTTGGTGGTGGTTAATGAAAACCCGTTCTGGTAGGCGTGCCGAAGGCGCTCTACCGTATTGGCCATGCCAATGCCGGTGGCCTCATTGGGTGCCCACCCCCTTAAGGCACTGCCAGTATTATAAATACTTACCAGCAACTGTTGGCCCTTGAGGCTGGCCTGCACCAATACGGCTGCGGTGCCTCCGGGCAGGGCCATTACATGCTTACACGCATTTTCTACCAAAGGTTGCAACAGCAGGGGGGGCACCAGCACCTCAGCCACTGCGGGGTCGCTGGTCACTTCTATCTCAATCTTTTGCCCCAACCGCCGCCGCTCAATGGCCAGGTACTGCTGCAACAGGGCCAGCTCATGCTTAAGCGGCACCAGGCTGCCAGCCTCCATGGTAAGGCTTTGCCGTAGCAATGTGCCCAGGGCGGCCAGGGCTTCTACCGCCGCAACGTGCTTTTGGGTGCGCACCATCATGGCAATATTATTCAGGGCGTTAAGCAAAAAATGCGGGCCCAACTGGTATTGTAACGACTGCAACTGGGCTTTCTGCATTTGCTGTAGTAATTCTTCATTCTTTGCGGCCAGCACCTGGTGCTTCATTTGTGCACGCAGCCAATAAATAACCAACTGGTATACAACAACAACTGGTATGCCTGCCAGGGCATATTCACTTTGGCTGGCCCATACCTGTGGTAATGCACCCAAGGCATAATGCTCTGGCCAGCCCAGCAGGCGCTCTAACAACAAGGTAACTAAAGTGGTAGGCACAAGCAGCAACCCGCCATACACTGCACCCAGGGCCAGCAGCCACAACAGCGCCACAACGGGGCTGCCTCCCACGAGCTTCCCCACCCAAAGCAGTAGCCCCGGTAAAACCGTACCCACAGCCCAGCCACTTAATACCCAGGCCAACGGAAAATAGAACCACTGCTGGTATGCCACCTTTCCATCTGTCAGCACAGTAAAGGCCAGTAACAACAACAGCACAAGCCCCCAGCACCCTGCATGCAGCAGCCGCCAACGCATTGATGAAAAATATAAATACAGGCTATTCAAACGATTTAAAGATTACTGTAACCACAATTCAACACAAAGCACGCTTGCAGCCCTGCTTGATAAGAAACAGCCGGGCGTGCCCAGAGTCAAATAATTTTAATATCTTCCGCGATGAAATTGCCAAATTATTATTCCAAATACAATCTATCTATGAAGTACTACAATTTGTTCAAGCCCATTCATGGTACTGTATTACTAATGGTGGTGCTGTTTATGGTTGCCTGTGGGCCTGGCAGCAACCAGGTTGAGCACGACAGCAACACCCCGCCACTATTAACTGGCCAGGCCCCATTTATGTGGGAAAACGCCACCGTTTATTTTATGCTCACTGACCGGTTTAATAACGGCAACCCAGAAAACGACCTGGCACTGGGCCGCAAAAAAGACGGCTCGGTACTACGCAGCTTTATGGGGGGCGACCTGAAGGGCATTACCCAAAAAATTGAAGAGGGCTATTTCAATCAACTGGGCGTTAACGCCCTGTGGTTTACGCCACCCATTGAGCAGGTGAAAGGCTATACTGACGAAGGTACTGGCAAAACCTATGCCTACCATGGGTACTGGGCACGTGACTGGACGGCCATTGACCCAAACTACGGCACCATGGAAGATATGGCCGAACTGGTAAAAAAAGCCCATGAGCATGGCATTAGAATATTAATGGATGTAGTCATCAACCACACCGGCCCGGTTACCGCTGCCGATGCGGTTTGGCCCAGCAGCTGGGTACGCACAGAACCTACCTGCGCCCACAATACTTTTGACAGCACTGTAACCTGTACCCTGGTTAAAAACCTGCCCGACATACGCACTGAAAGCGATGCCGAAGTTGAGCTACCTGAGTTTTTAAAAGAAAAATGGGAAAAAGAAGGCCGCCTTGAGCAGGAGCTGAAAGAGCTGGATGAGTTTTTTGCCCGTACTGGCCACCCAAGGGCCCCCCGTTTTTATATTATGAAGTGGCTCATTGATTATGTGCGTGAATTGGGTATTGATGGCTTTAGAGTAGATACAGTAAAGCATACCGAAGCCAGTGTATGGAAAGAGCTGTTTGAGGAAGCCCTGAAAGCCCTAGAAGCCTGGAGAGCAGAGCACCCGGCAGAAAAACCTGGTGATGAGCCCTTTTTTATGGTGGGTGAAGTGTATGGCTATGCCATAGGCAACGGCAAGGAGTTTTCTATGGAAGATACCACCCTGTACTACTTTGACCAGGGCTTTAAAAGCCTGATTAACTTCTCGTTTAAAAGTGATGCTGATAAAAACCTTGACAGCGTGTTTACCGGGTATTCAAAAATGCTTACCTCTGGTGCCCTGGGTGGTTACAGTGTGTTGAACTACATCTCATCGCACGACGACCACCACCCCTTTGACACCGCCCGTGTTAAGAATAAAGAAGGCGCCTTTGCCCTGATGATGGCCCCCGGTGCCGCCCAGATTTATTATGGCGATGAAGTGGCCCGCCCCTTAAGGGTGGAAGGCTCTGAAGGCGATGCCAACCTGCGCTCAATGATGGACTGGAACGAGATTGCCAACAATGCGCCACGCCATGATGGCACTGTGAATGAATTGCTGAACTACTGGCAAAAGCTGGGGCAGTTCAGGCAGGCGCACCCAGCCATTGGTGCGGGCATTCACAGCAAGCTGGCCGATGCCCCCTATACCTTTGCCCGTACCTTTATGGACCCCGCCTTTGAAGACAGGGTAGTGGTGGCCCGTGGCGATTTAAGTGGTGGCATTACCATTGACGGTGTATTTGAGAACGGAGCCAAGGTAAAAGACCACTTTACCGGCACCACCGCCACGGTTAAAGATGGCAAGGTAACCTTCCCTACCGCAGCAGACCTGGCCCTGATTAGCATTGCCCAAGCTGACGATTAACCCCCAGCAACACCTAAGAAAACATAACTAAACCGCCCCCAGGCCAATGGCCTGGGGGCGGTTTCTTTTTGTATACCCAACAAGGGTTAACGGTGTATTGCTACAACTGTTAAATGAAGTTAATTATTTTAATAGCTTAACAATAATAACATGTATTACAGGTTTATTTATTTAGAGTATGCTACTATAAAGAATAAGCATATAACCCTTAAATAATTATTATTAACTAAAAACATCAAAAGTGTTATGGAAGGTACTATTTCAGAAGTTAGATTATTTGGCCCAAACTGGGCACCCTGTAACTGGTTTTTATGCGAAGGGCAATTACTAGAGATTAGTCAATTCAAACCCCTATACTCATTAATTGGCAACAGCTACGGTGGCGATGGTGTAACCACCTTTGCCCTGCCCGATATGCGCGGGCGGGTACCCTTTGGGCAAGGCCAAGGCACAGGCCTCACCAACAGGCAGGTAGGCGACCAGGTAGGTACCGAAACAGTAACGCTAAGCGTGGCTGAACTGCCAGCGCATAGCCACAGCGCTACTACCTCAACACCAACGGTGGCTTCATCAAGCATACAGATTAATGCTGCTGCTGCTGCAATAACACCGAATCCTGCGGGATCACTTCCGGCACAACCTTCGAATAACGTACCCAATTACGGAAACACAGTTGGCCCGGCCATGTCCCCTAATATGGCCCAACTAACCAGCCTCACCTTTAACCCTGTAACCACTACGGTAGGTGATACCGGGGGTGATGGTGCGCACAACAACATGCAGCCTGGCACCTGCCTGTCATTTATCATCTGTTATGCGGGGTTGTTTCCTACCAGGGGTTAGCTAAGTCAAGCTATTTAATTAAAATGAAATCAAAAGGGGCAAATGCCCCTTTTTACATTACTGCCCCAGCAAAAAAACTTTGGCATCCTGTGCAGTTTTAGTGGGCAGTTCTTCCATAGGTACGTGGCCGGCATTGTCATACACAATCAACTGTGCGTTGGCAATATCTTCATGAAAGCGCTCGGCACAGCTCAGCGGTATCCAGGTATCGCCCTTGCCCCACATAATCAGGGTTGGGTTGGTGATTTGCTTAATGGCCGCGCTGCGGTCTACCAGGTCAGTATTGGCCCTGTCAATAAACGCCTGCCGGTTGCCTGGGCGCAGGGCAAACTCAAAATAACGGTCAACCAATGCGTCAGTTACCTTACTGTCGTCTTCATACACCTCATACAGGTTTTTGGCAATGAGCTGCTTAGGCGTAATATACTTAAACAACCAGCCCGAAGCCGGGTTGCGGGCCAGCTTAAAAATACCCGGCAGCTGGCCGGTGGGGTAGCCACTGGCATCTACCAGAATCAACTTGTTTACCCGCTTGGGGTGGTCAAGGGCATAATGCCACGCTATGGCCCCACCCAACGAGTTGCCTGCCACATGGTGGGGTTCCAGGCCAAGGGCCTGCGTAAAATGCAACACAAAATTACTGTAGGCCTTCAGGCTGTAATCAGCCTTGGGGCTGGGGCCGGTTAGCCCAAATGCAGGCAGGTCTACCCTGATTACCTGAAAGTGCGCCTTTAACTGCTCGGTCCAGCCATCCCACGTATGCAACGAGGCTGCCGTACCATGCAACAACAACAGCGGTGGCCCCTGCCCCTCTACCCGGTAATGTACCTGCATACTATCTACCACAACATACTGTGAGGGTTGCTGCCCGTACTTTTGCTTCAAGGTGGCCAGGGGCACATCTGCTTCATAACCCCAAAGGCCTGCACCAACAACAATTACCAAGAGTACCAGGCCTGTTACACGTAAAAACTGCTTCATCAGTATAATAAACGTTTGGTTGCGTCAATGCCTGAAATTAAACCATAAAAGCAGATTAATTCAATAAAGCACAAATTCTTCAATAGCCAGCATAGGGCTGTGCCCTGCACATCGGTCCCGTTTCTGCCAGGGGCAGTACCCTTTTCTCGGGCAGAAAAGCTCAATAGGCCAGCTGGCCTATTATCATTAGGCCAATTGGCCTTATGTCGTTAGGCCAGCTGGCCTAATGGTAATACCTGCCGGGCAAACGGCAAACGGATAATGGATATAGCACCTGGTTTTGCCAGGGGTAACCTGCCGCTAACTGTTAAAAAAATAGGGCAAGTGCACTGATGTGTGTATATTGGCCTACTACCGTCAACTTTTTCTGCTTTGCAACTAATTACTTTTATCGAAGACTTGCTGTCAGAAGGGAAAGTTACTGTACATCATGAACTGAGCTTATTTGATACTGCCGATGTACAGGCAACGCTTCTTGTATTAGAGCGCCACCACGCCCATTGCGCTGAGCACTTCCCGGCCACCGCCCCAGAATATGATGGCGAGGCTGCCCTTTGGGCGGCCAAGCATATTTACTATGCCGTGCAGCTGTCGTTGCTGCGCCATATAGAAGCCACTACTGTTGAGCAGCTCATGATGCCCTACCAACAACTGCAATCGGCAGCAGCCATATACAGTGCAGATCTGTGCCTGCGTTACCTTAATGATGTGCTGCGCCTTTCAGCAGGGTTGGCACCTGGCGATGTGCTGGTACGCTGCCTGCACCACACGGCCAGGCAATGGCCATTTTCTGCTGCGGGCATCAATGCTGAGCCTGCTGAAGCAGCTACCGACGAGCAACCACTGGAACAAATACTGAATCACCAGGGGCTGGCCATTACTTTTGCTGACCGCGTAATTGCCAGGCAAGATATGGCCAAAGCCATGCACCCCAGGGTGTTGCCTTATGTATTGGCGGCACTGGGGCAGCACCAGCAAACGCTTTGGCCTGCCCTGCACCAACAGTTACAAACCAACATTGAACCCGACCATAATGACAGCTGATGACATCCAACTTATTGACCAGCTCAATGAGGCCCTGTACCAGGTAAAACAACAATTTGTTGGTAAAGATGACATCATTGATTTGATGGGTATATGCCTTACGGGGCGCGAAAACCTGTTTTTACTGGGCCCACCAGGCACAGCCAAAAGCGCCATGGTGCACCAGCTGGCCAGTATGCTTAACGGCCACACCTTTGAATACCTGCTTACACGCTTTACGGAGCCCAATGAGCTGTTTGGCCCGTTTGACATCCGCAAGCTGCGCGAAGGCCAGCTGGTAACCAATACCGAAGGCATGCTGCCAGAGGCTACCTTTATATTTCTTGATGAGCTGCTAAACGCCAACAGTGCCATCTTAAACAGCCTGTTGATGGTATTGAATGAGCGGGTGTTCAGAAGGGGGCGCGAAACACGCCCGCTGCCTGCTTTGATGATTGTGGGGGCCAGCAACCACTTGCCTGAAGATGATGCCCTGCAGGCCCTGTTTGACCGCTTCCTCATCAGGGTGCAGTGCGATAATATTGACCCTACCCTGCTTGAACAGGTATTGGGTGCCGGCTGGAAGCTGGAACAAGCCGAAACTCAGGAAAAGCAGCAAACCATTGAGCCTGAAAGCATCAGGCACCTGCAGGGCATGGTACACTCAGTAAACCTGAGCCCCATACGCACTGCATACCTTGACTTGATTCAAAAACTACGCAACGCAGGTGTGCGTGTTAGTGACCGCCGGGCAGTAAAGCTGCAACGTTTAATTGCCGCCAGCGCCCTGTTATGTAAACGCCAGACTGCCATACCCTCTGACTTGTGGGTGATGCGCTATATCTGGGATACCGACCAGCAGCGTGAAATTATTGCGGGCATAGTCAATACCGTTACTGAAGCTGATACCAGCCCCGAAGCCAAACACCCAATGGCCACCCAGCAGCAACCACCCAATGCTGATGACCTGTTTGAAGAGGTAGAAGCCATGGCAACTCAATGGGCCAAAGATGACCTGCCCCTGGCCGACAGGGCCATTTTGAAAGACCGCCTGCGCCACCTGAACGGCCGCTGTGCCTGGATACAAAACGAAACCCAGCGTGCGCACGTGCAGCAGGCTATAGATAGTTTATGGACCACCATACTACAACAGGCATGACAGAAAGGGTAATGGTATTACAGGCCACTGCCCTAAACACATTAGGCGCAGTCAGGTGTACAGATGGGCTCATGGCAGCACACCACACTACCCAGGGCCAGATCTGGCTCAGGGGCATACCTGTTAAAAACACCCCCACTGCCCTGCTGCAACTGCCTGCCCTGCATACCTATACCCTTAATGAACAGGGGCTGCTTTTCAGCACAGGCAGCCGTGTACCTAAGGCAACCCTGCCCAACCTGCCCTGGCAACGGTTAAATGAACTATTAACGGTTGAAGCACCTGTTTCCCTGCACCCCGGGCAGGCCACCCCACAAACCATTCATTTAGTGCCTGCTACAGCACCACAGGCGGGCGCAGCCATTACAGTACCCCTCAAGCACCTGCATACCTATGCCAGTACGGCCCCTGCCATACGCCTGCAACAGCTCAGGTATACTTTGTTAACCAGCGAAAATGCCTTGCTGCTGGGCACCCCACTACCTGCCCTGCCCGGTAATGAGTACTGGCAGCAGGGGCAACTGTTGTTGCCCGCAGGCTTTGACCTGCACCTGAAAGTGGCCGCCCCCCTGTTGCAACAGGCCTATTGCACTGATAACAGGCAGCTCATGGTAATTCATGCCAACAGTACCTGGCAGTTAATTGACCACCAGCACCTGGTAGTCTGCACACGCAGCAGCATACGCCAAACAGCTAACCTGTTGCATCATGGCTGACGGCTCAACAGAAACCATAGCGTATTTTACCTGCCCACCCAACACGTACTGGCAATGGGCCGATGGCATGGAGGTAATAGAATGGGGCCACGGCAGCAGCATTTGCTACCGCAACGACCTGAACCAAATGCTGTGGCAAATGAGTGACAACGGCTTGCCCTCATTGCAGCTTTTGCTGCTGGTGCTGGCGGCTACCAAAGAGCAACTAACGGCCAACAACAGGGTAATGAATACCCTGACGCAAATAGAAGATGACACGTACTTTTCAGTAAACCCTGAACAGCAAGCCGAGCTGGCTGCCACAAAAGACAAGCAATGGCCAAAAATCAGGCACCTGTTTGATGTCATTTATGCCCTGCCCACCCACCTCAAGCAAGGCAATAACCGGGTGGCTTTGATCAATGAAGTTTGCCGTACAGCACCCAAAGCCCTAAGCCGTAAACTGGCCAAGCTGGCAGCTCATTATTTAGATGCTGGTGTGTTTGACTATGCATATGCACAGGGCCGCCATTTACTAAACTACGGCAGCTGGCAAAGCATACTTGCCAGCCTGACTACAGCCGCTGGCCGCTATGAAAATGCCGAGCAGCTGGCCAATGCCATTGAAACAGGCCATACCCGGTTGCCCCAGCCAGTAGAGCCTGCCCTGCCTGAAGGTACTGGTGATGACACCTTGCTGGATGCCCTGCTGCAAGACCCCCTAACGGTTGGTATGGCCAGGCTAACAGAACACCTGGTGGCCGCCCTGAACATACCCATGCACACCAGCAGTAGCGGTGAGTTGCCCCTGGGGGGCGTTTCTGACATTACCAACCGGGGCAGCTTTGACAGGCTGCTGCTTAGTGAGCTGGCCCATGACCACGATACACTAACCGCCAGGCTGGTGCACCGCGAAGCACTTTACCTGCGCCGTGAAGAGCCCCCCAGGCCACAAAACAAAACGCGTGTTATTTTATTAGATACCACCCTAACCCTTTGGGGCATGCCCAGGCCATTTGGTGTAGCCTGTGCACTGGCATGCACCTTAAACAGCAGGCAACACCCTAGTGGCCATAACCACATAAGCGCTTACATGCTTAACGGTACTGAGGCCATGCCCTTTGACATTGGCAACAAGGCAGGCGTTATTGGGGCCATGCAGGCAGTCAATACTGACCTGCACTGCGGCCAGGCCCTTGAAAACTGGTGCAGGCAAACCAAAACGGCAACGCACAACAGTACCGAAACCACATTGATTACTGAAGAGGGTAACCTGCAGCGGCTGGCCTTTCAGCCATTTCTTACAGCAGCTAAAACCTACCTGAACTACTTAATTACCGTAGGCCGGCAAGGCCGTATGCAATTGTACCAGTATACCAATGGCAACCTGCGCCTGGTAAACAAGGCTGCCTTTGATTTAAAAGCGCACCTGCTTAATACCAAAACTGCCCCCAAGCCTCCGCTAGAATTACCCACCTTTTACAGGCAATTGCCATGGCCGTTGTTGTTGCCCGCTATAAACATTGAAGTTAACCCAGAATATGCCCACTTAACTGATAAACAGGCGTTATGCATTAGCCAAACCCAGCGGTTGTTGCTGTGGCCTGAAAGGGGTAAGGGTGCCATTGAGGTAGTCGCCAACCTGCCCCACTTTAATTACTACCATGGCCACCACCACGATACGTTTTTGCTTTTAACTATTGACCCTACCACCTTTGAATGCAAGCTATTTAGAATTAACCAAAGCAGTGGCCAGCACCAGGCCTTAACCTTCACAACCCGGCTTACCGGTGCAGATAAAGTACGTTTTGCCAATGGTACATTTTACATCAAACATGATAGTACCATCTGGCACATTGGCCCACATGCTGAAACGCTTACAAAAACTACCATTGGCGCCATTGAACCTACTGTAGAAGACCTGTTTACCAGGCCCAGCAGCCATTATAAGCACTTTTTATATAAGCCCGTACGGCGCTTTATTAACAATGGCTATACGGTGCTGCTGCGGTTTGACAAAATACATATTAACCAGTATGACCTGCTTTCGGTTGATTACCGGCAGCTGGTACCTTACGAGGGGAACGACCAACTGATTTGGGAAAAAAATGCGGGGCGCCCCGAGCAATACATAGCCACCACCCTTGAAGACGGCCGCTACCACACGGCTGTTGAAAACGCCGAAATTAAAATGCGCCCCTTTTCGTGGCCATGCGGCAGTAAAGCCATGGCCGACGGCCGAGGCTTATTACACCTGCGTAGCCACAACCCAAATGTAACTGATGTAACTATTGTGCTGGCACTAGATAAGCCCACGGCTGCCTGGGCGGCCGATGGCACTACCTGTGGTTCGCCTTACTTTTTACCTAACACTGCCAAATCAATTAAAGTCATTGAGTTTTACGGTAAATACATTATGCCTATTATACAGGCAATTACCTTATGAAGCTAACCCTGCACCATAGCCCCCAGGCAACTGGCACAGTCGCTGCCGCTTACATAAGCGGCAATGCTGGCCAATGGCTGCAAGAAATTGACAGGTGGGGCATTGACCCTACCACCTTAAAGGGCTATGTACTGCCCCAACACCCCGGCACCCACCAGGCTGCTGGCCTGTTGGTTACTTTTACCCCCGGGCAGCACCCCAAAACCCTGTACCAGTCAGTACCCTACACCAGGCGAAGCAGCAAGCTGTACCTGCCGGCCAATGCCGTGCTTGCCCCTGCCGTGACTGATGCTGAGCTTGAGCAGCTGCTGGCCTGGCCTGTGCAGGTGTTTCACCCTGCCATAGGCCTGGTAGGCTTTTCTAAACAAGATGCCCTGCCGCTAAGCGCGCTGGTAACCCTGCAAATGCAGCAAAAGCCGCAGACCCTACCGCCAGAAGACGGCAAGGCCCTACCACCACCCCTTACAAGTATTGAAATGGAAGTACCCACGGCACAAGAGTACTTTCAACAAATGCAGCAGCAAATGGAGGTTAAGCCTATCAACGACCTTCAAGAAGAACCTAAACCAGAAATAAAAGAAAACAATTGGGCAAAAAACCTCAAAAGGCGTTTTAACAGGGCCTTACTAAAAACAATCAAAAAGCTTAACAAACAAAAGCCACCAAAACCAACCAAAAAACCACTGGCCCCAACAAGCCCGTTGCCACCCGGCAGTGCCACAGGCGCAACACCCAGCGCTAAGACTAAGCCCAACAAAAAAAGCAAACAGGCAGGTAAGGGCCCTTTAAGCAGGTGGCTGCAGCGCCTGGAAGATAGGCTTACCCACAACATGGAACAAATTGAAAGCAAGCGGCAAAGTGAAATTAGCCGCTTGTTAAAACTGTTTGAAGAAAATACAGACGAGGCCCTGCGCTATGCCATACCCATTGACAGCCAGTACCGGGCACGGGGCATAGCCCCACCGACAGACACGCTGCGGCGCAACGAACTGCACTTTAACAGTGGCAAGCTGGGTGGCGGTGGCCCAGTAGACTCATGGGATGTTGGCGACCACTACTTTAACCTGCGCCGCCGTTATGAACAGGCCGCCAAAACGGCCCTGCAAAATGGGCAGTACCAAAAAGCAGCCTACATCTATGCCCACCTGCTGGGCAACTACAGCAATGCCGCCTCGGCACTAAAGCAGGGCAAACGCTACCATGAAGCTGCCAGGCTATACAAAGATTACCTGCGCAATAAGCTGGCTGCTGCCAAATGCTTTGAACAGGGCGGGCTGTACAATGAAGCCATACCCTTGTACATTGACAGCCAGGAACATGAAAAAGCAGCCGATTTGTGCCTGCTTACCAGGCAGTTTGAACAAGCCAACCAATTGTACGAAGAGAGTGTTCAAAAAACCATAGCCCATGGCAATTACCTGGAGGCAGCCCGTATTCTTGATAAAACAGAACAACACCAGCGTGCCAGCCAAACCCTGTTAAAAGCCTGGAAGGTTAACGCATCACAAAGTAGTGCCTGCTTAAAAGTATACCTTGACCATATTGCAGAACAGCATAACGACCAACTGGCAGATACCGTAGAAGCACTTTACACCCAACACACCAACAGCCAACAGTACAATGAACTGTTAAACGTACTGAGTTACACAACAGATAAATACAACAACCCAGCCATGCGCAACAAAGCGCGTGAAGTAGCCTTTGAAGTAATAAGCCTGCAAGGCCAACAAAACAATTACAGCAGCCTGCACTTGCTTAAGCATTTTATTGCTGATGATGTACTGGTGGCGCGTGATACCAGCCGTTTTAAGCTAAAGCAAAACAAAATAAGCCCAGCCAAACCTACTACACAGTACATTAACCTGGCACCTGACATATACTGGTACCAGGGTATTGCTTTTGGCATGCAATTGGTGCTATTGGGCAGTCAAGGCCATACCCTTTACCTGCTAAGGCGAAACACCGAGGGTAAAACCACCTTACATCAGCATACCCTTACTACAGTGGCCCAGCCTCAAATGAGGTTAATCACCACCCCAGCAAGCACCAACCTCATCTATTTGTATAGCAGCAGTCAAAAAGACCTGATTAAACTTACCCTTGAAGAAAGTGCTGATTTTCAGCAAGAGTTGCAGGTAACCTCGCCCCACTGGCTGTCAAATGGCACCATCAGGGTTGCCATCAAAGATAAAAACACCGTGCTGGTTCTGGTACAGCAAAACAACAAGCTGCTGTTTAATACATACAACCTTGAAGGCAACCTGGTAAACTCAACACAACTTGAGCTTGAGCAGCCGCTACCAGCGGCACATGGCCGCCAGGCCCTGTACGAGGGTATGTACTACCGTAAAAACTACACTTACATCAACACGGCCGCCCCTTTTCTTTGCCGCATTACGCCCAAAGGCAAAATAGAAACTGAAGCATTGCAGAGCAAAGGCAGGCTGTTGGCCATTACCAACACACACGCTGCCTTAAAACTGGCAATAGCTACTGATAAAGGCTGCCTGCTATACAGGCCCAATACTACAGGCTTTAACAAATGTACCGGGTACTTTGGCCAGTCATTAGGGTACATTACAGATATGGCCTTTTTACCCGGCAACGGCCTTCTGATAGCAGCTGGCACCACCATTGCTATCTACCAGATTAAAGACAATAACCCCAGGCTAATTCGCGAGTTACAGGCCCCCGCTCCCGTTATTGCCCTGCTACCCAACAGCAGCAGGCATGAGTGCAGCGCCCTGTTACGCGAAGGCCGCCTCATGGTAACCCAGCTGCCCCAAGACCACTAACCGGTGCCCCAACCCAGCATTTTCATCAGTAAGGGCACCAGCAGCAGCCCCAGCATAGTGCCAGACATGGCAATGACAATAATCATATTATCAACCTGGTAATACCTAATGGTGGTAACCCTAATGGCAATTACTGCCCCCACTACTGCCACCAATAGCGCCCAGTACCGCCAATCGGGTTTACGGCTTATGGGGCTACTAACCGGCACCCGCCAAACTGCCCAAAGCACCACCAACCCACCTGCCAGGGTGCTGGCGTGCTGCAACACATTGTAAAGTGGCCAGGGGTACGCCCCAAAGTGCAGGTTAGTTTGCAAAACAGGCATTGCCTGTACAAATGCCCCTTTTAAATGGGTAAAAGCATCCCAAAACAGGTGCGAGGCGGCACCAATGGCAATGCAGGCAAGCACCACAGGCCATCGCCTGGTAAAATGCTGCCCCCAGCTAAACCACTGCAAATGGCCAAACCGCACCTGAACAAACCGGGGGCTGTTAGCCACCAGCGCATTACGCACCACATAGTGAAACAAAAAAGTAAGCGCAATACCAACCGGTATATCAAAATACAATATACCCGGCCAGGTATGGCCATACTTACTTTTAATGCTTAGCCAGATAAAATAATCAAAGTCAGGTACAGAGGCT
>CAZXTW010000044.1:0-16594 GCA_964643525.1 uncultured Roseivirgaceae bacterium | reverse complement strand
TAACTGGAATGAAATAAAATGACAGCAACTTTAAATCGTTTAGGACGCTACTGGTTTAAACCCAAAAGGCTTTACTTTTTGAGTAATAAAGTTCGAGATAATCAAAACTTAGCACAGCAAGCATAGAGCTAACATCAAAGTTTTGCTCACAAACTAATGGTGTTAAAACTGTGTGAACTAATGGAGTTGCGTGTTAAAAACTTGAATTCACTAAAATAAACTGGCTGACTGTTATATTATTTTTAATGCTTAGCACTAATATAACTATTATGCCCATAGCTATGGCCATAGCTATGGGCATATTTTGATATAAATACAACTTTTACTGATAGTAATACTATTAACGCTATTTTATGGCAATATAAAGCCATGCTGTAGTGCACAGCACGGCTTTTTAATTTGTAATTTCTTTAATACCCCAAGAAGGAATCATCATCCAACTAGTAATAAGGGTATTTGGCTTTAATCTTGGCCACTGCTTTAAGCATTAGTGGCGGCAAACATTTAGCAACCTATCTGTATGGTGCATTGCAACACCGTGCAATCGCAGCTGCCTCCGCAAGGAAAGCAAACCAATTGTTCGTTTGTTTCATAACATTCTTCCTTGGTACAAACAAACTCTCTTGTAGGGTAACACTCTTCAAACAGGTTGGTAGGAAATTCACCACCGCCGCCACACTCATAAAAAGAACCGCCCTTTACCGTTTGGCCCTTACCTTTGGTCACGTCGGTTACAAAGCTCTTTACTTTAAGGTCTGAGATTTTCAGCTTCTTAGCATTCATGATTCATTGGTTATTTATAGGTTTAACATGGTAAAAAACAACAAGGGTATAGTAGGCCAAACCTTACAACAACCAACCAAAAGTTAACACGCAAAAAATCACGAATAACCAAACACTAGCAGTTTATCGCTACACCAAAAAGCCATAAGCAAGACCTATGCTGTAAAACTACAGACCTATTTATTAAAATACAATTGATATAGTAACTTGTAATAGAATTGCTATTTAGAATACAGCCTAAAATATGGCCGCAAAAAGTTATTCAACAATAACAAACTCAGTGCGTCGGTTCAGCTTTCGCCCTGCCTCATCGGTATTGCCCGCAACGGGCTCGTCATACCCCAGCCCCTGGTACTCTATCCGGCCTGGGTCAATGCCCTGGTTTACAATATACGCTTTAATGCCTTTGGCACGGGCTTCAGAAAGGCTTCTGTTATAATCTGCGCTGCCCACATTATCAGTATGGCCTACAATGCGTACCCGTAAAGCCGGGTTTTGGCGCATAAACTTAACCAGGGGCTCTGCACCTCTGTATGACTTTGGCCTGGTGCTTTTCGAATCAAAATACAGGTTAACCAGCCCTTTGGCTCCGATTTCTATTTTCTGCAAAGCTACAGGCTTGGTAATGGTATTGGGCTTGCTGCTTACCGCCGGCACCTTAATGTCAGACTCATCATTTAAAAACCCATCTTTCCATACGCTAACATGCAGGTTTTGCGCCTGATCAGACTCAAACACATACTCTGCCACGCCCCCACTTAACCCATCAGGTATGATTAACCTACCGGTAGCTGCATCACTAACCTCAATCAGTGCTTTGGTGGCTCCGCCCCCTTTTTCAGTTACCTTTACGCGCAATACCACAGGCTGCAACACATCATTGCCCACCTCAGTACCTGGCTCGTTACCCACGCCTGGTGCGGCGTTGGTTCTTTTCTTTAACTCATCAATGGTAGCTGGCCTGTGGTTGGTCAGGTCAACCAGATACAGGTCTTTCTCACCCATTCCGTCAGCCTTAATTGAAGAATAATAGGCCCGCTTACTATTGCCAGCAAGCACAAAGTAAATATCATCATCAACCGAGTTAATTGGGTACCCTAAATTTACCGGGTCGCTCCACGTATTATCATCTTTTAAAACCGAGCGGTAAATATCATACCCACCCATACCGGGGTGCCCTCTTGAGCTAAAGTATAGCTGGGTGCCATCTGCCGAGATAAACACCCCATCTTCATTATAAGGTGTATTAATATTAGAGCCCACATTACGTGCCAGCCCCCACCGGCCCTTTTTATCGGCATAGCTCACATAAATATCTAAACCGCCCTGGCCACCAGGGCGGGCACTGGTGAAATACAGCTTAGAACCATCTGCCGTAATAGAGGCCGAACTCTCTGAATAGCTTGAGTTGATTGAGCCTGCCAAAGGCTTGGGTTTACCGTAGGTGCCACCCTCACGCTGGCAGGTATAAATATCGCCATTGCCGGCATCTTTATATATAAAAAGTATCTGCCCATTGGGTGAAAGGCCTATGCTGGCATCGTGGTAATCAGTATTAATTGGTTTACCAATATTGGTAGCCTTACCCCAGCCACCGCCAGCGCGGCTGGCTATGTAAATATCTTCATAATACTGGTTATCATTGGCACGGTCGCCACTAACATTATCGCTGCGGCGCGAGGTAAAAATCATCACTGATTCATCGGCACTAACCGTAGGCCCATATTCAGGAAACTCAGTATTTAAGGCTTTGCCCAGGTTTCTGATTTGCACATTCACTGGGTTGGCTTTATACAGCTTGCCGTTTACACATTCACGAATATTCAAATCAATAGCCGCCAGCCGCTCCTGCTTTTGCCAAATACGCAACCCTTCAATAAAGTCACGGTACCGGGTATAGTAAGCCATGGCATTATCAAAATCAAAACTGTAATGGTATGACTTGGCTATGTAATTCAGAATATCTTCATCAACCTTGGGGTTCAGGTCATAAGCCTGCAAAAAATAATCTAATGATTCGCCCCGGTTTACTGTTTCAATAATGCACTTACCCACCATAAAATGGGCCTTGGCCAAAGCCGGGTTGTAATTGGTGGCCTGTACAAATAAATCTTTGGCATCTTTCTTACTGGTATAGTTGTAAGTTTCCATGCCTAATTGAAAAAAATCATTGGCCAGTTTCACACTATCAGGGCCAGAGCCTACAGCCCAGGTGCTATTGCCAAAAAACAACAGGGTAAATAACACACAGGCAGCCTTGAGTTGCCAGCCATTGCTTAGCAACCTACCCACCGTTGTATATGAAGTGCTTATTGAAGTAATCATGCAATACTACTGCGCAAATACCCTTATTCACAGAATTTTACTACTACTAATATAGCAAATAAACCTATTGTAAAGTTTCAATTTAGTTATATTACCCTACATGGCCTATAGATGGCCCCAATATACCCCCCTCTAAACTGAATGCCCTTACGGCATTGCCTTGCTGGTATAAAGATAATGCACTTTATAGCAATTACAAGGTGGCCAGTTAACCGAATAAACCATAGGGTATTGGCTAAACAACAATAGCCCTTGCCATGGTTTTGAAAAAAAATTTCATAGGGGGCGCAACCTCTGGCTAAAGATTTGCATCTTCTCATTGCCTGACGAAAACATATGATGCTAAAACTACAGAAATCGTCAAAAGAAGAAAACCTGATAAAGGGCTGCTGCAAAGGCGAGGCCCGCGCTCAAAAACAATTGTTTGAGCGCTACGCCCCGCGCATGCTTACTGTTTGCCGCCGCTACATTACTGATAACGACCAGGCCGAAGACGTGATGCTGGTGGCCTGGGTAAAAGTATTTGAGCGCATAGGGCAGTTTCGTGGGCAGGGCAGTTTTGAAGGGTGGCTGCGCCGTGTAATGGTCAATGAATCTTTAACATGGCTGCGGCAAAACAAGCAGATGTATTTACATACTGATTTAGATGAGGCCGACAGGAGCCCCGACCTGGGGGTGCTTGAAAACCACCTGGAAGCCGAAGATATTATGAAAATGGTGCAGCAGTTGCCCGCCGGGTACCGCACCGTGTTTAACCTGTATGCCATTGAGGGCTACAGCCATAAAGAAATAGCCAAAACGCTGGATATTACCGAAAACACCTCTAAATCTCAACTGAGCCGGGCACGCTTGCACCTGCAAAAGTTGTTGTTGGCCAGCGAAAGTGTATTAGCAGAAGAAGCAATAGGACATGGAGCAAATCGATGAATTAATTAAAAGAAAAGTGGGCCAGCATGGCACAGCCCTGAAAGCCGATGCCTGGGAGCGGTTACAGGGCCAAATGGCCACACCAAAAAAAAAGGCCCCCGTATGGTGGTGGGCAGCAGCGGCAGTAACTGCCCTGTTGTGTGGCTGGTTTGGCTATACTGCCTTACTGCCTGCCCCAACTAACCCGGCTACAGCGGCACTAACCGCCAGCAAAGGGTTAAAACAGGACAACACCACCATGGCTCAAATGCAAACACAGCCTGTAATTGATATCATTAACACGGCACCTGTGGTGGCACAAACCCAACCAGCGCCAGCCACCAACAAACAGGGCAAGGGCAGCCCCTTAAAAGAAGCATTACCCAAAACACAAGTGCCACAAAACCCGGCCCGGCTGGCAGCCAACACCAGCCAGAAACCTGTACCGGTACAGCAAAATGCTGAGGTACTGCCTGAGGCACCGCCCATTGAGGTAAGCCCCAGCAACAAACCCAATACTGCTGTGGTGGCCCAGAACCTGCCTGAAGCTAAACAACAGCTGCCACAGGGCAACCCTGATGAAGCAATAGAAGCGGCAATAATTGCCCCGGTAACTGAGCCTGCCAACAATACTGAAGTGGTGGCCATGGCCACTGAGCCCAACACTGCAAACGAGTCTGTACAAATTACCTACAGCAGGGCCGTGCAGCCTGTTGAAGCCACACCAGAAGAAGCAAAAGGCATTAAAGGCTTCTTTAACAAAGCCAAAAAGCTACGCAACCAGGGCTTTGGCCTGGGCAAACTACGGCAAGCCAAGAATGACCTGCTGGCCAAAGCCGGCGAAGGTATAGGAAAGAACAAAAACAAAACTCAAAATAAATCGAATAATTAAGATGAAAACCTTATTCACCAACCTATTATTAGCTGCGGTGCTACTTATACCAGCATTAGCCACCGCAAGCACGCAGGCCACCCTGCAAAAAACCGATACCGTTATTATTAAATTTGGCAACAATAGCCAGGTAGTGATTTATGTTGAAGATGCCGATGGCATTGAAAACATCAGGAAGTATGACCTGAACGCCATGCTTGACGACCTGGCCGTAAGTATTGAAGAGGCCGACGCAGGCACCGCTTACCTCACTATTGAAGATGAAAACGGCAGAAAATACCTGCGCGATACCACCATTACACTGACTGACCCGGCCCCGACTAATAAAGGGGTGCACCTTGATGTTGAATGGGGCCGCAGTGGCAAGGAAGACTGGCCCGAAGGTAAAGACGATGACTGGCGCGATGGCGACCCTGATGACTACGGTATTTCTTTTAACCGCGACGGCCGCCGCTCAAAGTATGCCCGCAGAGACAGCAAGCTGAGGTTACGCAGCAGGCACAGCCTTAACTTTGACCTGGGCATGAACAATTACCTTGAAGATGGTGAGTTTCCTGACAGCAACGGCCAGCCCTATGCCGTTAAGCCATTTGGCTCGTGGTTTTTTGCCATTAACTCAACCACCCGTTCACATATTGGTGGCAAGCTCTTCCTCGACTGGGGCGCCAGCGTGAGCTGGTACAACTTTAAGTTTGACAACCCCAGCGTGCGCATTGTTAAAGACGAAGTGAACCAGACGGTGGCTTTCCCTGAAGAGCCTGCCACTGTAAACGCCCAGAAAAGCAAGTTAACAGCCGCGTACCTGAACGTACAGGCGGTGCCTATGCTAAACTTTTCATACAAAGTTAAAAAAGATAAAGACGGGCAACGCTACATCAGAAAAATGCGCCGCGGCTTCAGAATTGGCGCTGGCCCCTATGCCGGTTACCGCATTGCCAGTTACAGCAAGTTTGTGTTTGATGAAGATGGCGACAAAGAAAAAGACAAAGACCGCAGCAACTTTTTCTTAAACAACTTTCGCTATGGCATGCGCCTGCAAATGGGCTTCCGCGATATAGACATTTTTGTAAACTATGATATGAACGAGCTTTTTGCAGAAGGCAATGGCCCGCAGCTTAACGCCTTTAGCTTTGGCATTATTATTTAAGCAACACCTACCATTACAAGCTAATTGTACAGCCCGCCAACTGGCGGGCTATTTTTTTTGCGCACATCTATTTACTCTAACTCCCCGCCATTTTTTATCAGGGTACGTTGCTCGTCGTTTAACTTCAAATCTTTAAACAACCGCAAAAGGTTGGGGCGGCGGCTGGTTAACATCAAAAAAGGTATAGCCCCAATCACGGCAAAAAGCAGGTGCTTAAAATACAACAAGGCTACAGCAGGCACGGTAGCGGCTACAGCCATATACAAAAACACCCTTATATATAAGGTGTAATATTGAGCCAGCCTGGTGGCCAGCGGCTCTACAGCCTGCAGGGCAAAAATGTGCTTTCTAAAATGCAACACGGCCAGCACCACCCCGGCCAGGCTAAGCACCAAAACAGCTACCCCTGCCCCTATCAAAACAGCAGGCGGCCACGAGGCATTGCCCCCCTGGCTGCGCACCTCTAACGCCCCAAAAATAAATACCAGCAAAGGCACCAGTACTATGGCACTAAAAACTGTATTAAACTGGCGTAAATACTCGTGAGCAGTGGTAATTTTCATTGGCTTCAGTATAAGTATGCGGTTGGCCCTTGCGGCAAAGGTATGCCTTTGCAATGATATGTGGCAAGTAGTGAACAATTTCTTGCTAACGAACGTTAGGTTGCATATATTTGCTCTGATGATTAAAGAGAAAAAAGCGTCACGCAAGCAGGAAATAGCCCGTAGGGCCACTGAGCTATTTATGCAAAAAGGGTATGCTGCCACGTCTATGCGCGATTTGGCCAATGCCCTGGGCATTGAAGCTGCCAGCTTGTATTCACATATAAAGTCTAAAGAAGAAATACTGCGCAACATTTGCTTCCGCATGGCCGATGAGTTTTTTGAGGCCATGACTACGGTAAACGTACAGGGGCTTACAGCAGCCGAAAAGCTGAAAAGGGCCACGGTAGCCCACCTGAGCGTCATTACCAAAGATACCCCGGCCTCGGCAGTATTCTTTCATGAATGGCGGCACCTGAGCCAGCCCTACCTTGATGAGTTTTTACAAATGCGCACTGACTATGAGCAGCGCTTTATTGATATTATTAACGAAGGCATTGAAAGTGGAGAGTTCAGACCGATTGACAATAAGTTTGGCATGCTTTACGCCCTCTCTTCTATTAACTGGGTGCACCACTGGTACAAACCCGAAGGCAAAATGAGTATTGATGAGGTAAGTAATGAGCTTGCCTCGCTGCTAATTGCCGGCCTGAAACACAAAAACGGAATTTAAACTCTAGTATATATGTACGGCGGAGGAACCATATTTGAAAAAACGGATAACAGCCAGTTGCTGGCCGATGAAAACCCGGAATTACTGGCTGAATTTGAAGCCCGCATTGACCGTGGCGAAAAAATTGAGCCTACTGACTGGATGCCCAAGTTATACCGTAAGCAGCTCATCAGAATGATTGAGCAGCATGCCCACTCTGAAATTATTGGGGCACTGCCAGAAGGCACCTGGATTACCCGCGCGCCCGGCTTTAAACGCAAGCTGGCCCTCATGGCCAAAGTGCAGGATGAGGTAGGCCACGCCCAATTATTATACAGCGCAGCCGAAACACTGGGCAAACCCCGCGAGCAAATGATTGAAGATTTGATCTCGGGCAAGTCAAAATACTCTAACATATTCAACTACCCCACCTTTACCTGGGCTGACTGTTGCTTTATTTCATGGCTGGTTGATGCTGGCGCTATTGTAAACCAGCTGGCCAATTCAAAAGGCAGCTATGGCCCCTACTGCCGTGCCCTTGAACGCATTTGTGCTGAAGAGTCGTTCCACCTTAAATACGGCCACCACTGCGTCATCCACCTGGCCACAGGCACTGCCAAACAACGCAGCATGATGCAAGACGCCGTTAACCGCTGGTGGCCCCCCATGATGCACTTCTTTGGCCCTTCAGACAAAATATCTGCCCATACAGAAATACTGATGCGCTGGAAGGTGAAAATGGCCAGCAATGATGATTGCCGCAACCAGTTTTTAGATATGTACGTGCCCAAAATCTGGGAGCTGGGCCTGACCATACCTGATGAAAACCTGCACAAAAACGAAGCAACAGGTCGCTGGGAATTTACAGAGCCTGACTGGGCTGAGTTTAAGCGGGTAATCAATGGCGGTGGCCCCTGCAATGCAGAGCGCCTTGCTGTGCGCCGCATAGCCGAAGAAAGAGGCCAATGGGTGCGCCGGGCCATAAACAGCCCCAAAGAAGAATATGTAATGCCTTTGGCTTAACAACAAATCAATACTTTAGAATACCTATATGCTTGAATCACTTGACCCGCGCGTAAACCGATTGCACATTGAAAATGCAAAAGCGGCCATGCCCCCTAAAGAGGCTAAAGACCAGCTTGAAACCTATCAGGTGTTTTTGCAAATGAAGCCCAACAAGCCTTACAACCACGCGGGCATTGTACACGCATCAGGTCTTGAAATGGCCTTTCTGTTTGCCAAAGAACAGTTTAGCCGCCGCTACACCTGTACTGGCATGTGGGTAGTGAAAACAGCCGATGTACAAAAAAGCATAACCACAGATGCGGGCGAAAATGTGTATGACCACATACCCGACAATGGCGAGGCGCACGGCAATACAGAAGCATACGAAATATTTCACCTATACAAAAGAGGCAAACAGCACGTGTATGTGGGCAGTGTAGATGCCCACTCGCATACTGATGCCCTGGCCCATGCCAAGCCTCTTTACAACGACGCCAAAAAGCCCGTGTTTAACATATGGGTGGTGCGCAGGCAAGACATGATGTTTACTGATGAAGCCTTTAGTGACATCTGGGATACCCTGCCCGAAAAGCAATACCGCGATGCCATTGCTTACAAGGCAGCCGATAAATTAAAGCAGTTTAAAGCGCAAAGGGCCACTTCCTAATCTACGCAACGCCCCTTTGCATTCTCGTACCCTTTTTAGATAAACACATTTCCCAAAGATGAATGTAGACGCCTTAAAAGATTTGCTCTACAAAATGGCCGATGATCTGCTGATCATCGGCCATAGAAATTCAGAGTGGACAGGCCTTGGCCCAATGTTGGAAGAAGACATCGCGTTTTCGTCGATGGCGCAAGATAAGGTGGGCCAAAGCCTAGCCCTTTTTAACCTGTTGCATGAACTCGGCGAAGCCGACCCCGATACCGTTGCCTTTACCCGCAACGCCCCGCAGTTTCATAACTGCCAGTTTGTTGAGCTTCCCATTGGCGAGTATGATTTTAGCCTGGTGCGCCACTTCCTGTTTGATACCGCCGATTATTTCAGGTTTGAACTGCTGGCCGAAAGCAGCTACGAGCCCCTGGCCAAGCTGGCCAGAAAAGTAAAAGGCGAAGTAAAATACCACCTGATGCATGCCGATACCTGGGTGCAGCAGCTGGGCAGCGCCACTGAAGAGAGTATGGGCCGCATGCAAAACGCCCTGAACGTAGCCATGCCTTATGCCCTGGGCATATTTGAGCCCTCAGCACATGAGCAGGCCCTGATTGATGCAGGTGTGTTTGCCGGCGAGCAGCAACTGAAAAGCTACTGGCACGATAAAATTGCTGATACCCTAACCAACACCGGCCTTGAGCTGCCAGATATCAGTGGCCTTACCCCTGTGTATGGGGGGCGCAAGGGGCAACATACTGAGCACCTGCAGCCCCTGCTGGAAGAAATGAGCGAAGTATTCAGGCAAGACCCTGCCGCTGAGTGGTAAAACAAAACCCCAACACCATGGTCATTACAGAAACTGAAGTAAGAGAATGGCTTGAAGAAGTGAAAGACCCTGAAATACCGGTGCTTTCATTGATTGACCTGGGCGTAATAACTGGCGTAGAGTGCCAGCCTGAAGGCAAAGTAGTGGTAAACATGACCCCTACCTTTTCTGGCTGCCCGGCCATTGACATGATGCGCGATGAAGTAGGCGAAGTATTGCAGAAAAACGGCGTTGAACAGTATGAGGTAAACGTCTCGTTTGATACCCAGTGGAACTCAAACATGATTACCGATAAGGGCCGGCATGCACTCAAAACCTTTGGCCTGGCCCCGCCCCCAAAGCACAACCTTATTGTTGATATTGATTTAATACAGCGCGTAAGCTGCCCCTACTGCAATAGCAATGATACTGTAATGAAAACCCCGTTTGGGCCAACCCTGTGCCGTTCAATACACTATTGTAACAGCTGTAAGCAGGCTTTTGAGCAATTTAAGCCCATATAATAAACCCTTTGGGCTACAATTCGTTTAACAGATCAATACCAACTAGCATAAAGTCACTTAATTGTGGCTTTTTTTTATTGGCCTGCCGGCGTCGGGGCAGGTACATCAATTTTTAAACTGTATTGATTTACATGAAAGTGAGCATACACCTAATGCCCAAACCTGGCCTAAACCTGGTGTGGGTACTGGCCATTGCCCTGCTTGTGGCAGCTTGTAAGGGCGACAAACCAAACCAACCAAACAACGGGGCCGTTATTGGCGAGGCCGAGTTGAAACTTCAGTACGACTCATTGTATAAAACCGTAATGGTAGCCTGGGATGCCATGATAGCCGATGACGACAATAAGCTATTGATGATGAAGAGCCTGTTGGAAGAGGTATCGTACACAGGTAATTTCAACAAAAGCACATACGACAGCCTCACAACCCAAATAGAAGCCCTGTACCAAACAAGGTACACCATGCAAACCATGGCAGATTCTGATTTGATTGACCGGTACGACTCATTAAGTGCCAACACCTCACAGGCCATTAAGGCATTTGCGCAAAACAACCCTGAGTTTGGCAACTACCCTTTAATGGACGAACTCATCATTGACATTAGCGAGGCCGATAATATGGTGCTTCTGTACCGCATTAAGTATGATAACGCTGCCAGCGACTACAATAACTTTTTAGCCACCCATCAAGCGTTTTTAAACACCTTAAACTACAAACAGGCCCCTACAAAAAAAGCGTTGTTTACCCTGCAATCAGAATAAACAACGCCATATTTACCAGCCTGCAATAAGCGGCTACACAATACTGTCAAGCTCTTGCTTCACAAACTGCATCAGCTCATTTATATAATCACGGCTAAAATCAAACTGAATATCAGCGGCAGCATACACCTCAGGTATAGTGGCCGTATAGCCCAATGACAGGGCCCGCTTGTAAGCTTCCAGCCCTTTTTCAGGGTTGGCCTTATAGTTTTTCCATACCGCTACAGCACCCAACTGGGCAAAGCCATACTCAATATAATAAAAGGGCACCTCAAACAGGTGCAGCTGGCGTTGCCACAAATGCTCGCGTATATGCTCTAGCCCACCCCAGTCAGTTACTGAATCGCTAAAATCTAAGAAAATACGGTTCCAGGCAGCTTTGCGCTCTTCTAAGGTATGCCCGGCGTTTTCATACAACCAGTGCTGAAAACAGTCAATGGTAGCTACCCAGGGCAGCGTATCAATAATTTGCTCTAAATGCTCGCGCTTGGCCCGCTTCAGCTCAGCTTCATCCGTAAAAAACAAATCCCAATGGTCCATTGAAATCAGCTCCATACTCATTGAGGCCAGCTCGGCTATCTCTGAGGGGTTATTCTTAAAATCGGCCAGCTCAAGGTCTTTAGTTAAAAACGAATGCACTGCGTGGCCACCCTCGTGCATGAGCGTTACCAAATCGCGCAGGGTAGAAGTTGCATTCATAAAAATAAACGGCACGCCACTTTCAAACAAAGGGTAATTATACCCGCCGGGGGCCTTACCCTTGCGCGATACCAGGTCAAGGTAGCCCATGGCCTTCATCGTGGCCAGGCACTGCCCAAAATACGGGTCAATCTGGCCAAAGCAGGCTATGGCCTTTTCCAGCAGCTCATCGCCATTACCAAAAGGCTTCAGGGGCTCCCGGCTCTCGGGGTCTACCGCCTTGTCCCAGGGGCGCAGTGCATCTACACCCAGCTTGGCCTTACGCGCTTCAGCAAAAGGGTTCAGCATGGGCACTACCGCCGTTTTCACTGATTCATGAAAGGCAAAGCAATCTTCTGGGGTATAATCAAACCGCCCCATAGCCTTAAACATATAATCGCGGTAATTGCTAAAGCCGGCATTCACTGCCACCTGGTGGCGCTTCTCAATCAGCCCCGTCATCAAATCGTCAAGCTTGGTGCGGTCTTGCCCACGGCGGCTGGCGGTTTTATCATACACCTCCTTACGCAGGGCCCTGTCAGTACTTTGCAGCAGCACGCCAGCCTGCTGTAGTGTAAGCTCCTGCCCGTTATGGGTAATGGTCATGGCCCCACTAATGGCCCCAAACTGTTGCGAATCAGATTGCAGCTGGGCAAGCAGGGGTATATTCTCTTCTCTGAAAATCTCTATCTCCTTCTTAATGCTGCGCACCAAAATAGGGTAGCCCGCGTTGGTAATCTCATCCAGGTAAGGGCTGTCAATGGCCTTCTTATTCAGCTGGTCCTTAAACGCTTCGGTTTTGGGGTTAATCTCCTGCACAAAATACTGGTAGCGCTCCGTCAGGGCCTTGTCGGTCGTGTCGCAGGTCATCTTAATATAGCGCCAGGCCAGGTCTTCAGAAAGTACCGCCTCCAGCTCGCTGCGGTCGCGGAACCAGGCCACCAAATCACTGGCCGAACCGATGCTGCGGCCTACCAGGTCAGTATAATAAGGTTCAATCACAACCCAGTCGGTTACCTCAAAATCATTAGGCAAAAACCGCCGCTGGGGCTGCTCAGGTATGTTTAACGTTGTACTCATCACTTTAAAATGTCAGAATCAAAAAAAGGGGCCCCTTGCTCATCAACGCCCCTCTCTTAACAATAAGAATATACTTTTAGCCAATTTCAATCACCACATCATTAGTGGCAGGGTGGCCTACGCAGGTAAGCACATAGCCCTCTTCCAGCTCGGCATCGCTCAGGCCTTCGGTCTCATCCATATTGACCTTGCCCGAGGTGCACTTGCCACGGCAGGCCGTGCACAAACCGCTCTGGCATGAAAACGGCAGGTCAATATCTAAATCAAGTGCAGTTTGCAAAATAGTAGCGTCAGGCTCAACAGCAAACGTATGCGCTTCACCTTCATAATGCACCGTTACATTCATGGCCTCGGTAGCTGCACCCGCTGCTGCCTCTTCCTTCTTATTAATAGTGGTGCTCACAAAGCTCTCTTTAAACACCCGGTCTTTATCAATACCCAGGTTATCAAGCATCGTCTCCACATTATACATCATGCCTTCAGGGCCGCACATCAGGTACGTGGTGCTGGCCTTGCCCCAGTCGGGCAGGTCGGCCAGCAGGCCCTTCAGCATCTCCTCATTCAGCAGGCCACTGGGCCCCTGCCACTGCAAGGGGGCATTATCCAGCACATGCACCACCTTCAGGCGGTCAGCATATTGCTCAGTAAGCGCATCAAGGCGGGCCTTAAAAATAATTGACTGCTCATTGCGGTTGGCATAAATAAGCGATACTATACTTTCTGGCTCCTGGTCAAGGGTTGACTTTAAAATTGACATCAATGGCGTAATGCCACTGCCCCCACCAAACAAAATCAGGTGGCGCTTATTATCAGGCTTAAACTCAGTAGTAAACGTGCCCAGGGGCTCCATAATCTCTACTGCATCACCAGCCTTAATTGTGTCATTAATATAATTAGATACCAGCCCCTTTTCTACCCGCTTAACCGTTACGGCCGGGTACTGGTCGGTAAAAGGTGATGAACTGAGCGAGTAAGCCCGGCGCACCTTCTGGCCGTCAATTGTAAAAATCAAGGTATAAAACTGGCCTGCCTTGTATTGTATGGGCTGGCCATTGGGGTGGTCAAAATGCAACGATACCGCGTCGGCAGTTTCATTCACCACCTCGCGCACCTTTAAAGTATAATAACGCTCATTCTGTTTGTTGCTGTTGGCATCGGTAGCCTGGCCAGCATCACTAGTATTGCTCTTTTTCTTAAAGAAACTAAACGCCATAAGTTTGGGAAAATAATAATTTACACATTGATCCAGTACGACAGTTTGAATATCAGTGCCCGGCTTCTTGCCTTTAAAACATCAGCAAAGTAATTATCAGTATAAACCACAAACAAGTCAGACACAGGCTTAAACCGCCACTGGAACCTGGTATTGATATTCAGGTTATTACTCTGCTCATTGTACTGCACAAAAGTAGTCAGAAATATCTTGTCGGTAAAAGTGAAATCAAGCCGGGGGCCCACCAATAATATATTGGTATCTTCAAAAGGGGCCTCAAAGCGCAGCTGGTTATAATCAAACGTAACTGAAATTTCTGCAAGCGGTTGCAGGCGGTAAGTAGCCCGCCCACTAAATGACAGCCGGCGCGCATTAAAAAAGCCGCCACCCTGCGCCGTGATCTGGTAATAAAACCGGTTTATCCTGTTTGACTCATACCTGAGGCGGTACACATGCCACGAATAATCAGAGCCAGTAACCAAAACCGGGGCCTCGTCGTCGTCTGAATTCGTCGGGTCAAAATCATCCAGCAGCTTTACATAATTATGAGAATATGAAAAATTCAACTGGCTGGTCGAAACAAAATTCAAATCATACGAAAACTCAAATGAGCGGTCGGTAAGCTCCTGGTTGTCGTCATTCAAAAACCAGCGGGCACTGCCACCTGGCCCATGGCGGCTTAGCTTGCCACTTTCAGGCAAAAAATTGTAATCAACAAACGGGTTAAAACGGTAATAACCTGTGCGTGGGGCAAAGCCCACCTCTGGGTTATAATCGTCGCCCACCAGCTCGTGGCTCCAGCCCAATGACAAATTACGCCAGCGCCGCCGCAAAAACGCCCCGTGGGCGTAAGCATCGCTGTCATTGCCAGGGCCAAACGTTCTGAAATAATAAAAATCGCCGTCCCACTTATTATCAACCGTCAACAAATTATACTCAAGCCCCACCAGGCGGTTATACCGGTTATAATCTGCCAGGGCAGGGTCTTCACTATCAAAATTAGTAGCCTCCTTATTCACCACAATACCGGCAATATTACTGCGGCCAAACACCTGCCGCTGAAAGGTGCCCACCGTATAATTGGTGCTGGGTATCGTCTCATCTTCATTGCGCACACTGCCCGTTTGCATATTCAGCACCCCTACCCGCCAGTTGCGGTCTACCTTACCACTAAGCCTAAAGCCTGCATAAATGGGGGCTTCCAGCCCGATGCGCCGGCTAAAAAAGGCCCGGGTACGCGGAAAACCAAAAAAAGCAAACAAATCATTATTCTCTAAGAAAAACTGCCGCCGCTCAGGAAAAAATAACTCAAAGCGGCTCAGGTTAGTAATCTGTCGGTCTACCTCTACCTGCGAAAAGTCTGGGTTAACCGTAATATCTAAATTAAGCGATGAGCTCACGGCCACCTTGGCATCAAAACCAGCCTCCAGCTCATACTCAGCGGCCTCATTCTCTTCAAAATTCTTTGCCCCGCGGGCCGATACATAGGGTATAACCGATACGTTGGCCCCCGCCTTGGGGGGCGGCTCTACCCAGTTTAATGCCCCTGAAAATGCCATGGACGACATGCGGAACTGCCGGCTTACCGGCGGCCAGCACGACCGCTCGTTTTGCTTCAGGTTATTGCGCAAAAACTTAATATTCCATTTGGTAAGCTTGTCATTATAGCGGAACGACTTAAACGGTATGCGCATCTCTATCAGCCAGCGGTCAGCATAATTCGTAACCTGGCTGTACCACTTATTATCCCAATCAGTGCTAATATCATTGCCATTAGCAATTAGCCCCTCGCGCATTACCCCCAGGGGCGTAATGCCAAACGTAAAGCCATTGGTCTGGTCATCAAACGGGTCAATATAAATCGAAAAATTGTCAGACCGGCCAAAGCCAAAATCACGCCGTAACGATTGCACCACATAATCACCAGCAATGGGGTCGTGGCAAATTACACCTACATACAGGTTATTGTCGTCATAGGTCATCATAACCGTACTCTGGGCCTGGGCCAGCCCGGTATCAACCGGAAAGCAGGCAAAAAAGCCGGTAATACTATCGGCCTGCTGCCAATGCGCATCGTCAAGCACCCCGTCAACCTTAATCGGGGCAATGGCCTTTTCAATGGCCAGCTGGTAATCGGCCTGTGTAAAATCCTGAAAGCCCCAGGCCATTGGGGCAATAACTAAGCATGCTATGAAGAGCAGAAGGGTTAATACGTGTTGCTTCAAAACTTAATGTTTAAACATTTCACCCAGAACAGGCATTCACATCCATCATCTGGGCGCGGGCAAAAATAAATCAATTGCTGCACACCAAATGTCACTGTACAGTCAAAAACCACCCAAAACCCTACACGAGGTGGCATTTGGGGCAGGTTTTCTATTTTTGTTTAAAGTTACGCCTTTTATAACTCAACAACACTGATTCAACTATGAATCATTCCAATTGGTTGTGGGCGTTTATTGGCTAATTTTGTGCCTTGCCCAATAAACACCCATGGAACTGAACCAACTTACGGCCATTAGCCCGGTAGACGGCCGCTACCGCCGCCACACCGCCCCCCTTGCTG
>CAZXTW010000043.1:0-16827 GCA_964643525.1 uncultured Roseivirgaceae bacterium | reverse complement strand
ACTATACAGGGTGCTTTGGCCACAGGGCAACATGATAAGGCACTTGAAACCGCCCGTTTATTATTAAAGCTGTCTGAAAAGCGTAATGGCAACGGCCAAATAATCCATGAAGCATCTACCAATGGGGTAGTATTTAACCCCGGCAACCTTAACGAAACGCCCCACTTTATCTGGCTGGTTTGGCAAATTTATAGCTGGACGGGTAATAAGAAGTTTCTTGAAGAAGCCTACCCCACGGTTAAGTCAGGCATTGACTGGCTGTTAACTACCGCAGACGAAGATGGCAATGGTTACCCTGACGGTGCTGGCATGATGGAAATACACGGCCTTGAGTCTGAAATGATTGATGTTGTTGCCTACACGCAACAAGCACTTGAAGCTGCAGCGGCTATGGCCGAGGTGTTTGATGAGAAGGAACTGGCTAGGACCTACAAGAAAAAAGCAGAGGCGTTAAAGCAGCGGATCAGAAAAGAGTGGTGGGTGGCTGATAGCCGCTCGTTTGCTGATTTCAGAGCCACCAAGGCAGAAGCGCTGGAATTGGTTGAGGCTGCCATTGTGCGTGCCGATACGCTTGAAAAACCGTGGTCAGTAGAGGAGCTTGAAGCAATAAAAGGCAAATTGATTAAACAACCCGGTAAGCGTAAACAAGGCTTTGTTGTGCACCATAATTGGGTGGTGAATACCCCTATTGAGATGGGTATTGCAACAAAAAAGCAGGCATTGGCTGGGCTAAATACGGCAGAGCTTTATACTAACCCTTTTGGTATGTATGTAACCGGTATTGATAGAAAAGAAGTAGAAGCCGGCCTTGAAGGAACTACTCAATGGAAGTCATTTTCATACGTTGGAGCTGTTATGACCCTGCCAACAGGTGTCCAGGCAGTAGCTGAGTGCCGATATGGTAGGCCAGACAAGGCATTGAGCTACCTGCAAAAATTAGCCAATTCATTTAGTTATGCCCTACCTGGGTCAATGTATGAGGTATCGCCAGATTATGGCATGGTTACCCAGGCTTGGAATATATATGGTACGGCAGTGCCTGTAGTACGTTATTTTTTTGGTATACAGCCTGAAGCGTATCAAAAACATATTAACCTTAAGCCTAACATGCCAAAAGGTTGGGACAATGCCAGTATTAAACAGGTTAAAGTGGCTAACAATGAATTATCGGTCTCTAAAAGTGTAAAAGAAGGAATGATTACTTATGATATTACACAAAAAAGAGATGACTGGACTATGCATTTTTATTTACCCAGTGTATTAAAGGGTGAAGTTACCCTTAATGGTAGCCCAACCAAAATTAAAGCCGGTAGTGATGGCTCTGTTTACATTGAGTTGACAGGTGCCAAAAACAAGGTAGTTTGGCCACAGCTATAGGCTTTTATTCATACCTTATGGCTTCAATGGGGTTGGCTAAGGCTGCTTTTATTGCCCGGTAGCTTATGGTACCCACTGCTATAAACAATGAAAGGCCCAGGGTAAGCAAAAATGAAAACCAGCCAACAGTAGTGTGGTACACAAAGTTGTTTTCTAACCACCAGGATGAGATGAAATAATACCCCAAAGGTGCCGCTAATATGAACGATACAATTATGAGCACCACAAACTCTTTTGAAAGTAGCACAATTATCTGCTGTATGCTGGCACCTAGTACTTTACGTACTCCAATTTCCTTAATGCGCTGTTCAGTAATAAATGAAGCCAATCCAAAAAGACCAAAACAGGCAACAATAATTGATAGTGTGGCAAAATATAAAATTACCTTGCTTAGCCTTTCCTCTTTTTTGTATAGCAGGTAAAGGTCATCATCAAGGAAAGTGTACTCAAAAACTCGCTCTGGTAGTAACTTTTGCCACGTTTCACGTACTTGGTTAATGCCTTTCTCGGTATCGTCACCACTAAGCTTAACCATTAAAAAGTTAAAATTTGGCTGTGGAAAAATTAACCCATAAAAGGCCTCTTCAGTTTTTCTGTTCAGGGGCTCAAAATTAATGTCATCAACCACACCAATGATCCTTTTCTTAACAAACTGATTTTGGCCTAATTGCATTTCAATGGTTTTGTTTACAGCATCTGGCCCCAGGCCTAATAATGCCACACATTTTTTATTGAGTATTATGGCCTCAGTACTATCGGTACTAATACTAGGGTCAAAGTCTCTGCCTTGAACCACCTCAATACCCATTGCAGAAAGGTAATGAAGGTCTATATTAATACCAGCCACACTTTTATACTCATCTGGGCTGGTCATTTGTTCGGTACGGAGCTGAATAATTGGTCTAAGGCCGCCGGGCTTGCTCAAGCTTGCAGAAACATGCTGAACTTGTGCCGATTGCATTAACTCGTTTTTAAACGTTTGTAGTTTGGGGGTCATGGCATTGTTGGTATTGGCTACTACCATGACATGCTCTTTATCAAACCCAAGGTCTTTGGTGCGGATGTAGTTTAATTGTTTGTATATAACGATTGTACCCAGCATCATAAATATGGATATTGAAAACTGAAAAACCACCAGTGTTTTTCTAAGCCAAGAAGCCCCACCTTTACCAGACAACACCCCTTTTAATACTGATGCAGGCTGAAATGACGATAAAAATAAAGCAGGATAAATGCCAGAGCCAACACCTACTATAATGATAATGGCTACAAGGCTGCCAATGAGCAGGTAATTACCTGCCAGGTTAAGCGTAAGTACTTGCCCCACAATAGCACCAAAAAAGGGCATTGTAATATAAGCGAGTAGAATTGAAATTACGGTAGATACAAAAGTGATAAGAACTGACTCACCCAGAAACTGGAAGATAAGGTTCACACGTATGGCGCCCATGATTTTTCTAATACCAACCTCACGTGAGCGCCTGGCCGATCTGGCGGTGGCCAGGTTCACATAATTAATAACAGCTATAAATATTAAGAATATGCCAACCACACCAAAAACGTTGATGTAGATGCTATTACCATTTGGTTTGAGTTCATTACGGAAGTTAGAATGAAGGTGTATGTCGTGGAGGGCAGTTAAGCTTAGGCTACGAGGTATTTGGTTTTCAGGTAAATTTTGCTTCAACAAGTCATTTAATGCAGTAGTGGTTGTGCTGGCCATTTGGCCTTTTGCTAACTTACAATAGGTATAAAAACCATCATTAACCCAGCTGTTAAGAAAAGGGGCCGCGTTGGCGTTATTTTGTTGCCCCTGGTTTTGGAAGGTTATTGCCGATACAAGCAGGTCTACATCCAAATGGGTATTGACTGGCAAATCAGCCATAATACCTGTTACCTTCAGTGTAATATCAGGTGCCTGCCCTTGCCCTGGCATAACCACTTGCTTGCCCAACGCATCAGCTCCATGAAAGTACTTTTGGGCAACGCTTTGAGTAAGTATGACAGAGTTAGGGGAAGCTAACGACTTTGTGTAAGACCCTTCTAACAGTTTAAAGTCAAACAGGCTGAAAAAAGTAGAGTCTGCCGCCAATACTTTTTTTTCATTATAAAACTCGTCATCCGCAATACGTATTAAAGTGCTTTGGTTACCGCCAACGCGGAAAAAGCGTGTAAAGGCTTCAACCCCAGAAAAATTACTCTGAATTGCTGGGCCAATAGCAGATGCACAGGTAGGGTAGGGGTATTGTTCGCCTTCAAATATATAGGTATTGTTTATCCGATAAATTTGGGCTGATTCATTAAAAAACTTATCATAACTGGTTTCATGCTGAATATAAACAAATATTAATATAAATGAGGTTATGCCTATGCTGAGCCCAAAAACATTAGTGGCTGAGTACCCTTTGTACTTCATGAAGTTACGTAAGGCCAGTATGAAATAGCTTTTAATCATGGCTAACTTGGTTAACGTGTAGTAGTTCAAAGTCAAGTTAGTAAACAAACCGAGTTTTAGAAACCGAATTACACAAACGGTATAAGCGAAAATATGGGGCTGAAGCTCTTCAGTTAAAAACTCACTGTAAGTTTTGCTCCACTATTTTGCGCCCACTTTGCCCAAGAATAACCGGCAGGTTGTGCCATGGCTGTAGCTACTGTTTGTTGAAGGTGCCTGGTGTTAATCCCTTGGCTTATACTGGCCATCTGTAAGAATTGATTTTTATTGTCTAGTGTGGTGGCTGGTTTAGCCTGCACCAGGGGGTTTGATAGGGTAACAGTTAAAGTGTTGGGCTTATATAGGGGGCCATTATGTGAATAAGGGGTATAGTCAGTCTTAAGTGCTACCTGCATTGGTGCTGTGGCATTGTTTTCAACAACTTTTGTTGTCAATAAAGGTGTTTCAACCTCACGTGCGGTTTGCTGTCTCAAAACCTTGCTGCCAATCATAACAGATAACGAAAGGTTACTGCCTGTTTGCTTTTTATTAATAGGTATTAAAGTAGGCTGTGGCAATTCTATCATACTTGCCTGTTGTTTTGGCTTGAAACTAACTTGTTGCAATACACCCCAGGCCGCGAAAAGTAAAACTGGTAACAGGGCAGCAGCCACCGGGCGCAGCCATACCTGGCTTACTGTTAAACCCAAGAAAAAAAACTTAGGATGGGTTTTTTGCTCAATAGCATTCCATGTAGCAGCTTTGTCAAAATCTGTTACTTTGGTACTGGACTGCTCAAAATAGCCCACCTCATCCTTCAGAAATTTTTCGAACTCGTCAGAATTCATGCTGATATCCGTTCTTGATCAATATTTTTCTTAAAATTGCTTTGGCTTTTGATAATTGCGACTTTGAAGTGCCTTCATTAATATTCAAAAGTTCTGCAATTTCTTTATGGCTATACCCTTCAATTACATAAAGATTAAATACTGTGCGGTAGCCGGTAGGCAAGTTGCTTATGGCCTGGTATATAGCTTCTGCTTGTAATCCGCTGTCAATCTGCGCGTCGTAACTGTAATCATTATTGCCATAATCATTATTGAAAACCAGCTTGTTGTATTTTCTTAGGTACATTAATGATTCGTTGACCATAATTCTACGAATCCAGCCAGGTAAACAACCTGGGCCTTTGTATTCAAAGCCGTTTATTTTTTGATACACCTTATAAAATGCACCTATCAAAACATCTTCTGTTGCAAACTGCTCTTTTAAATACCTATAGCAGAGCTTATACATAGGGTTAACATATCTTTTATACAGCTCTTTTTGAGCTCTTACATTATTGTTTTGGCAATAAACGACCAGCTCTTCCTCTGTTAAATTTACATAGTCGATTTGTTCGTGCCCTAATGTTTCTGATAAAGGAAATGATATACTGGTCATAGACATTGACTTAATGAAAGTTACAATGATAAAAGTATGATATAGGTCAGGGCAATAGTGTTAATGACGGGTTAAAATTGGTTAACAATTGTTAATGGGTTTGATTTCAGTATTGTAATGCCTAAACAGCTCAAGAGGTTGCCCGCCAACGGGTTGATTAAAATATTTTTTAGCGGGCCTGTTTTTTTGATGCCCCATTTAGCAATTCTTCAATAGATTGTTTGTTATTTATTGCCATTGTATTTTTGAGATTGAAGTGCTGTATAGGTTTGCAGAATGGTTTATTATAGTCTAATATTGAATCATAGTTAATGTTCTGCTCTTATTTTTTATGATTGTTCTGCTTGAACATATTCTATGTAATGTTTTTTGTGAGAAAGAAAGCTTTTGCTGGTATATCTTTTGCTAAAATCTTCTTAGTTTGTATTAGCGTGCTCTCAAGCTGTATTTATTACCATGCTAAGGGTGGTGCTTTTTATTTCACCAGGTTAATGATTTCCCCAAAAACTTGCACTGTTTCACATTCCTTACAGGTTCAGCTGAAGAAATCCAGAGATTGGAGAAACCTTTTAATAGACTTCAAAAACTGAAAAAGCTATATTTGTTTTACTTCAGATGTGATTTTGTAGAAATGCGTATGTTATGGGTTTGAATGTAAGAGTAGTAAAGCTATTGGTTAAAATATTTTTATTCATCATTGTGGTCTTTTCAGTCGTTCCAAGTGTCAAAGCGCAAGAGAATATCCACAAGGTGCAATCACTGTACATATACAATTTTGCCAAGTACATTAAATGGAATAATTTAGAAGAGAAATTTATTGTTGGTATCTATGCCAGTAATGAAGCTTTTAATCAATTAAATGAAGTATTAAAAGTAAGAACCATTGGCGGCAAAGTATTTGAAGTTAAGAAGCTTAATACACCTGAAGATGCCTCAGATTGCCACATCGTATTTATAGACAATACCCACATATCAAAGCTCAAAAAAATTCAAGAACAAGCCAATTTACAAAACACACTTCTTGTAACGGCAACAGACTCTATTGATAAAGGTGCCAGTATTAGCTTTGTAGTTAAAGACTCTAAGCTGAAATTCAAAATCAATGTTGATGCTTGTAAGCAGGCAGGATTAAACATAAGTCACAATTTATTGGCTTTGGGTGTTTAATTGTTTCCCTTATCTTCAAATTGTTCCTTTCCGCCTTCTCTCTTAATCTCTGTTTTGTATACTACTTGATTAATACAGGTAATTGAGTGTATTACAAAACATTTGTTGCTACCTTTCGTAAGAACTTTACTGTTTATATTCCCTTTTAGCAGTGGCAACACCCAACTCTTCATTATTATTCATACCCGATATTACTGGCTTTACTGAGTTTGTTAATAACACAGAAACCAATCATTCACAGCATATTATTTCAGAGCTGCTTGAAATCATTATTGATAGCAACAATTTGGGGTTAACAGTGTCTGAAATAGAGGGTGATGCAGTATTTTTTTATTTGGAAGGAGCCATACCATCTATTCAAGAGGTTGCTAACCAGGCAAAGGCTATGTTTGAAGCCTTTCATAAACATTTGCTAAGGTATGAGAATAGAAGAATCTGTAATTGCGGTGCTTGCCGTACAGCGGCTAGGCTTTCATTAAAGTTTATTGTACATGCAGGCCCAGTTGGGTTCATTCATGTAAAGAACATTACTAAGCCGCATGGTTATGACGTTGTGGTTGCGCATAAGCTCTTAAAAAACAATGTTGCATTTAATGAGTATTTGTTGCTCAGCGATGGGTATATGAATGCGGTTGGAAGCAACGAGCCTTTACCAACTTGGTTAACGCTTGACAAAGGGGCTACTTCCTACAATAAACTAGGTGAGTTATCGTATGCCTACGCAGGCTTTAATGAGTTGTTAAATAATATTGAGCCCGAGCCAATTACTAAACCCGAAAAAGTTAGTGCCCCAATAGTTGTTAAAGGTTTTATTTATGCGGCAGCCAACAAAATATATGAGCACCTAATTGACCTTGACTTACGTGCCAGCTGGAATGGCCTGATCAGACGTATTGAGCACTCTGGCCAGATTAATCAGGTGGGCGAGCGCCACCTCTGCATATTAGATTCTGGTGATTTAGAAATTGAAACTGTAATTAACGACTTTGGTGAAAAGAAGTTGGTTTATGGTGAAAAGGTAATCAACCCAAAAGGCGTCAAGCAAATGATTAATTACTTCATTCTTGAACCAAAGGCAGAAGGCACTGAGGTAACCCTGGAGATGCACCTTAAACATTACCCAATTATTGGTGTGTTTATGGCACCAATCATAAATAAGAAAATTAAGGCCTCCTTCAAGCAAATCTTAGAAGGCCTTAAACAGGCAATAGAGAGCCCTATATCTGTCACTTCCTAATATTGGCTATTTTATTGTAAGAGGTAATAATACCTTTAATTAATGAAGAGCTAAAACCTTGATGTTCCATTTCATTTAAGCCGGCTATAGTGCAGCCTTGGGGGGTAGTAACTTTGTCAATTTCTCGTTCAGGGTGGCCACCGCCTTCAAGCAATAGTGAAGCAGCGCCCTTAACTGTTTGAGCCGCTATAATTTGTGCGGTATTTGCATCAAAGCCAATTTCTATGCCGCCCTGTGAGGCTGCCCTCACAAACCTAAGTGAATATGCAACACCACAGGCGCCCAACACGGTGGCTGCCTCCATATACTCTTCATTAACATAAATGGCTTTTCCTACTTGTTCAAACAGGTTAATGACAAGAGCCTTTTGCTCTTGAGAGGCATTATTAACCGCTATGCATGTCATAGATTCTCGTATAGCAATAGCAGTGTTGGGCATTGCACGAAACAAGGGCACCGGCGAAGGTATAAATGCTTGCATCTCTTCAATGCTAACACCAGTAACTACTGAAATTAAAAGGTGCTTTTGAGGGTCAAAATGAGGTGCCAGTACTTCTAACAACTGTAATATCTGGTGCGGTTTTACGGCCATAATGACAATTTCGGCTTCTTTCACAGCCTTGGCATTATCGCTATGCACATGCATGCCTTTTTCTAGTAAAGCGGCCAGCTTATCTGGGTTTCTTCTGGTAATGGTAATGTTCTCAGCGTTGGTATACCCTCTGCTTATCAGGCCAAGGGCAATTGCACTACCCAAATTGCCGCCTCCTATAATTGATATTTTTTTGTTCATGTTTACAAAGTTGTAGATTGTAGATTTGGGCCAGTTAGCCGTTTATGATAATTTATTTGCCCCAAGTGATAGCACAGGTGCCCATATAGGTGCATCAAAAACCACTCAATAGTCATAGGGTCTGCATTAAAGTAACCTTGAGGGTATTGCATTTTAAGCTGGGAGTCTGTTAAGCTACCAATTGTTTGATTTACCATTAGCTTAGTAGATTCAATAGAGGAAATTAACTCTGAGCTAGGTAAAAAGCGGGTTGAAAACTCAGCAGGCCTGTCTCTTACAAAGCCTGTTTGCCCTAGAACACTTCCTATGAAATGGTTAAGGTTGCCTACCAAATGCAGACATAAATTGCCAGCAGAGTTTTTAATTTCGCCCTCAACTACCCATAACAGTGAGTCATCTGGGTAGCTACGCACCTCTTTAATAAGCTTATCAAGTTCTCTTGTAAATAGCTCAGTTAAAACATCAGTTTGATCCATACACAATAAGTTTCAGCAAAAATATATGTTTTTATTCTTTGTAAAATGGCAAAGGTTAGGTTTCAGTCAGTTCTCAATAAAACCTCTAAATGTAAGCGGTGCAATCATAGGCTAATTGCAATTGTAATGATTGATTACACTGCCATGGCAATAAATTAAGTAACTGTAACTAATTAGATTATTACTATAACTTATTAAGTATTTGATTGCCTGAGATATACATGCTTATAATTATATTAAGACCACCTAAACTACAGGCAACCAAATATGCTGACTCAATTATTATTATTGATGTTAAAGGGTACTAAAAAAGAACTGATTCAGTTATTATTGTGTGTTTAAAGGGTACACTGCCTTGTAAATATTTATAGTATTCATGAACTAATCAATAATATTTATGAATTGTATTTGAAGGCACCTGATTATAGCATAAACCTCCATAAACCAAAGCGAACCCTTAGTTCAACTGTTTGTTTTACATTATGAACAATTGCCATGCACAATAAGGCATTCAATGGCTGTTCAAACAAAGTATGCTACAAGTTACTTGCTGTTTTGGCCATATTAATATTTGGAATTGTACCAGCATTCGGAGGCGTTGTTATTGCTCCTGATAATGTCAAGGGTGCAGATAGGTTGTTAGAGACCTCCAGAAAAGAGCTTCTTGATAATAAAGAATTAGAACCAGCAATAAAGGCACAGCAAATGCTGGATCTGGGCATGTGGCAAGAAGCGTACAATTTGTTGGCCACAGTTAAAAAGCGTTCAAGGCCTATACAGGTAGCTGAAGCCAGATATCATTTCCTTACCAATAACTTCTTAGCAGCCGAAAACCTGGTTAAGGCCGTCTTAAAAAAAGAACCAGATAATATAGAGGCCAAAATTCTAGAGGTTGAACTGGCCACACAGGCCTGGCAACTCAACAAAGCATTATTGCTATGTAATGAAATATTAGCAGATGACTCTACGCACCAGAGAACATTTTTCCTGAAAGGAAACATTTACATCCTGCAAAAAAAGATTACAGAGGCAAAAAAGGTTTTTGAAAAAATGAAGGTACTCAATCGGCAAAGTGCCTTGGCTTATCTGCTAGAGTCTGAAGTATATTTTTGGAATCAAGAACCAGAAAAGGCCGAAACCCCGCTGAAGCGATGTTTGGAATTAGACCCCCTCAATGCAGATGCAAGATTTAAGTACGGCTATGCTATTTGGAGAAAGGTAGATGCAAGGTTGCTTAGAAAAATGGCTGATCAGTGGGAGCTTGCCTTGAAGATTAACCCAATGCATTACCTTACACACTGGCATTGGGGTAATGGCCATACGCACCTTACTTATGCAGATTATGGTGAATACCAGGAGCAAGAGATAAGAGAAAGGCTTTCGCCAGCTGAAGACCTTATTGAAGACGGCAAAATTAAAGATGCCATACTGTTGGCTTCAGAAGTTGCTCAGGCATACCCCAGGTCGGTAATTCCCGAGTTGTATATTGCTTCTTACCATTATATATCTTACGACTTGGCCCACGAAGCCCGGCTAGATTCTGCCGAAGCCCGATTTAAAACTATTTTGGCTCGTAAAAAACATTACGGCCCGGCACACAACGGTTTAGCTGCTGTAATTAAATCAAAGCGATTTCGATACCTGCATCAATATGACTCAATTGAAGCATCTATCAAAGCCATAGAAGTTCCGGCTACTGATCTCACCCGGCTCTCTGCACTTTTTCCTGAATTAACCTATTACCCGGGCAAAAGAGTAAAGCACATGGTGTGGTCATCATTACGCACTGCCAGGGCGTACTTCCCTATGCTGGCCAAGCTAAACAGAGTGTTTCGTGTACAGCCTTTGCACATTGATTTAGCAGCAGCTATGGGCGACCCCTATTTTAGAACATCAACCACCTTCGACAATCGGCAATGGATGGATATCAGGGGCGTAGGCAGCGGAGCAGCGGGAATAGAATACGTTGAACGGGGTGCACATCTGGAAAGAAATGTGCTGCTACATGAGTTCAGTCACCTGTTTCATGAGTTGGCTTTTACTGATTCTGAAACAAGAAGGGTAAGGCAACTATACTATAAAGCCGTAGAGACGGGTAAAGCAATTGATTATTACTCGGCCAACAACGAGCATGAATACTTTGCACAGGCATTTCCAGCATACTTTGCATCTGTAAAGGTGCACCCGCTAAATCATAAGTCCATGAATGTCAGGGCTGATTTATCAACCCAGGATCCTGAAATGTTTGCTTTTATTCAAGGGCTGGTAGCCAGGCAAAGGGCTGTAATTAGTGGCGATACCAAAGTGTTTGCAAGTAACTGGGCTCAGGTATACATTAACTTGGCCAGGCAGCAAATGAATGTGCTTGATGGTTCATCAGGCTTAGCACTGGCCCAAGCTTATTTAGATAGTGCCCTGATGTTTGATAGCCAATATTTGCCCATTTTTGTAGCATACAGTGAGTTTGAAGCTTTACAAGGCAATGTAGATGAGGCTGAAAACTGGCTTGCAAAGGCAAAAATTATTGACCCAGAGTATGCACCAATCTATATTCAAAAAGCCTCCATAAATAAGAAAAAAGGCTTATTGGGTTTGCTTGATGCAAAGAAAGCCTTTGAAGCACAAAAAGACAGCTACCTCAGTGCCATTGACCTGGAAGCAGATTTAATGTACAGAGCAACTTATGTTGAATTGCTGTACAACTTTTACCTTGACCACAACTATTACCTGGAAGCTATAGCATTGGCAAAAAATCATGCTGAGCAAACTCCAGCATTCTCTACCTACCTCAGAGATACTCAATACAAGGCCTTAGCCTTTGCAGCATGGCTAAAAGGGCATTTGGGGTATGGCTCAGAAATGAAAAGTGTGATGCACAGCATTGTTGAACAGCACCCGCAAGACTATGATCTAATAGCCCAATATGCTGATGTACTTGCCGCTGCCTATAAGTACAAAGAAGCAATTGCAGCCCTAGAGTCTGCCCAGAAAATATTAAGCGCTGCGGGTACGTTAAATGCTGATTTTATGGCCAGGGTGGCCGAAAACTACTTGTGGATGAACTACCCGGAAGGCGCCCAGCTTGCCATTGAACCGTTATTAAGTGGCATGTTAGAGTATCAAGGAGATTTACACCGCATGGCCAGGGTATATGCAGGCATTGGCAAGTTTATTGATGCGCAGCAGCTGATACAACAGCTAAATAATGATTTGAGTACCCCTAAAGTTAAGGCAGAACACTATTATACTTTGGGGGTAGTCGAGGCTTATATGGGTAATATCAATAAAGCAATTGAATATCTGGAGCAGGCTACTGATCAGAACCCATACCATTTACGTGCCAGGTTAGAGTTGGTTAAGCAATATTCAAAGGCAGAGTCATCACAGAAGGCCATAGGTGTGTTACAAGGGGCTATGCAGCTTGATGTGCCTCTGGGGCCAGACTTTAACGAGCAAATAAAACGGTATATATCTTTTTAACCTTGTATGGTAAAGCGTTAACATACCTAGTTAACTAATTGGTGCTGTGGCTGGCAATGAATTATTGTATGGCTGCCTTCCTAAATTTTTTGTAAATAGCGTTCGTTATTTCTTCTGTCACAACAATGAAATCAGCCGTACTCTTATTTTCTTGTTTGTTTTGGGCAATAACCAGCTTGTCTCAAGAGGTTCCTTACAAACAACTGAGCCCCAATGCTCAAATAAGCCTGGTTACCTGTGGCCCTGGTCAGGAAGCCCTTCATGCGGCCTTTGGCCACTCAGCCATTCGCGTCTATGACCCACTGCTTGGTATTGACGTGGTATACAACTACGGTATTTTTGATTTTGACCAGCCATACTTCTACCTCAATTTTGCAAGGGGCTTTTTGTGGTATAAATTAGGTGTGTGGGATTACAAAAAGTTTATTCGATACTACAGGTACTATAATCGTTCAATTGAAGTACAAGTACTTGCCTTAACAGAAGGCCAAAAGCAAGCTGTATTTGAATTTCTGGAAAACAACCGTAAGCCTGAAAACAGAAATTACCTCTACGATTATTTTTATGAGAATTGTGCAACTAAAATCAGAGACGTATTTACTGTAGTATTGGGTGATACACTCATTTGGGACGATTCATACGTTGCTGAGCTAGCTTCATTCAGGCAATTAATAGACCAAAACACAACCTACCAGGCTTGGGGTGATTATGGCATAGATATGTGCCTGGGTATGCCTATAGATAAAACAGCCACGGCTTATGAGCATATGTATTTACCAGATTATATGCGCGACGCCTTTGCCGCTGCCACAGTAATTACTGCACAGGGTAGTTCTGAACCTTTTGTTAAAAAATATACCTTTCTATACAAGCCAAAGCCTCAGGTGCATAGTAATGGCTTGCTTACACCAACCTTTGCATTCTGGGGACTTTTTACTTTGGTGGCTTTGTTTACTATTTATCAGTTACTCAAAAACAAAGGCAATAAGGCTTTAGACTTTACATTCTTTTTCGTGTTTGGTCTTGTAGGCCTCTTTTTGTTTCTGTTGTGGGTAGCCACTGACCATGAAGCAGCAGCCAATAATTATAATATCATTTGGCTGTTTCCTGCACACTTGGTCACCTCTTTTTACTTGATTAGAAAAACAGTGAAAGCGTGGCTGCAATACTATTTAGGATTTACCATTCTATTAAACTTTTGCTTGCTATTGTTCTGGCAGGTTTTACCACAAGAGCTTCATCTGGCATCAATTCCTTTGATGCTCATCATCCTTATCAGAAGCATGTTTTTAATTTATAGAATTCGTACAAGCCCTACAGCTTAATCAACCAGCCCACTTTTAACGGCATGCCGTACAAGCCCCGCAGTATTTTTAACCCCTACTTTACTCAGTAAATTCTTTCTGTGGGTATCTACTGTGTGCTGGCTTATAAACAACTGTTCGGCTATTTCAAAAGCTGTATACTCTTGTGCAATTAAGCGCAATACCTCTAACTCTCGTGATGTCAAGTCTGGAGCAAGCTCTTCTTTCTTAATAACCTTCTTGGGGTTTCTAATGCCGGTAACCAGGGCATTAACCACATCTCTGCCATAATGCGTTTGCCCATTCATAATGTCATCTATGGCACTAATCAATTCTTTCTTTCCCGTATTTTTTAAAATATAGCCTTGCGCACCAGAAGCCGCCAGGCTTCTAATAAAATCAGCATCATTATGCTGGGTTAATATGAGCACTTTTTTATCTGGATGCTTTTCTGACAGTAGCCTGCATGTTTCAATGCCATCCATTCTAGGCATTTCTACATCCATAATAATCAAATCAAGGTCAATCTCATTGATAAACCTGATAACCTCTTCGCCGTTGTGTGCTTCACCAACAACTTCAATCGTTTCTTGGCCTGCAAGTAATGCCTTTACGCCATCAATAATCAATTGATGGTCGTCGGCAATAAGAACCTTCGTCATATATGTAGTTATTTATCTTCTATTCAGGTTGTAGCACAGCAGCATATATGGTACAATCTTATATACAATATAAGCAATTAGATGCTTTGTGCTACTAAACCTATGTTACCCGAAGTGAATTATTGTGATTTGTGCGCTTTGGTGTTTTGGAATATGGTGCTGGTATGGGGATGTTTGGAATATGCTTCTGTTTAACACTCTGTAAACCAAATATCAGCTTTTACATCGATAAACATAACCCCAGAAAATGCGATTGTTGCAGATCACTATTTTTGGGGAGTATGTACATTAAAACCACTAGATGGATTTGGTTTTGGAGGCTCCATACAAGTATGACATAGCCTTAAATAATAAGGGCATTACACCTATAAATGTATTGGTAGCTGTCAGAAATAAAGTTAATTGCTCAGTGTTGCCTACCACTGATTTTAGCTACAACGTACCGCCCTTGTTATTTGCAAATAGAGCCTTAACTGGAGTAATAGTTTGGGCGTTTTCATATAGTATAAAAAATTAGAAAAAAGTACCTTGCAATGAGGTGCGAGCACAAATATTTTGGCTCAAGTGAAGTATGTTGACTACCTAAAAGAATTGGTACTGGTTATTTTAAGTATCTTTTCTTACATGTAAAGGTTACCTAATGAAGTTTTTTTTATAAAAGGATAGCTAATGGATGAAAGTAGCGTAATTGAGAAGATAAAATCAGGTGATAAATCAACATTAGATGCTATTTACAAGCAATATCGCGCTGAATTTATCTCTTGGGTGGTGAAGCAATACAATTGCGGAACCGATGAGGCGAAAGACGTTTACCAAAGCGCTGTGTTAATTTTATATGAAAATATCGTAAACGGGAAATTAACCGAGCTAACTAGCAGTGTTAAAACCTATTTGTATTCTGTTGGTAAAAATAAAATGAGGGAAGCTAGAAAAATCACTTCCCGATACAAGTTTGAAATTACTGAAGGGTTGTTTGTACCAACTGCACCAGATGAAAATAGTGAAGATGAATTAACTGCCCAGTTTAACACAGTAACCGCTAGCTTGAATACACTAGGTGAACCATGTAGCACTGTTTTACAGCTTTTCTACTATGAAAAGCAAAGCATGGAACAGATTGCAGAAAAACAAGGATATAAAAATAAAGATACAGCTAAAAACCTGAAGCATAAGTGCTTAAAGCGCTTGCGTAAGATTTACCACGAAGAGATAACGAAACATGCGTGACATGAAAAGTGAAGATATTGATTTTGAATTGATTGAGAAGTATTTAGACAATGACCTTTCTGATTCAGAAAGAGGTACATTGCTTGAGCGTTTGGATCAAGATGCTAACCTGCGTAAAGTACTTCTTGACATGGAAAAGCTTGTAGGTGGGATCAAGTATGCCGGTCGAACTCAAATGCTTAATCATTTTAATGAACTTGAGCAGGGCCTCCCGGCCTTAGACTTTGGTAAGGCAAAAAAGAAAAATGAGGAGACCAAAATTATCTCTATCAAAGGAGGTAGCCAGCAGGGTGTACTTCGCTGGGCATATATAGGCATTGCTGCAAGTATTTTGTTAGTTGCCATGGCAGCTATTTTTGTTTTGAATAACAATTGGAGCACCCAACCCGAGTATCTCTCTTTTGCCGAACAACAAATAAGCAGGCATTACCCTTACCTGTCTCCTAATAATGTGAGAGGAACTGAACAAGAACTTGATGATAGAGAGCTTGCATTTGGTGCATACAATGCCAGAAACTATGTAGAGGCAGTTGAAATGTTTGATAAATTGCTTGAAAGTGAGCAGGATGCAGAGCTACTTTTCTACTCGGCTCAAGCCAATTTAAGTGCTGGCAATTTCGAAAAGGCCATCAGATTGTACGATGATCTATTGACTAACCCTGGAAATTATGAGCGTCGGGCCATTTGGTTCAAAGCACTTGCCTTAGTTGAATTAGGCGAAACAGTGAGTGCAAAAAGTGCCCTAAAGCAACTCCTTACGGATGATAATGACCAACTGGAACGTAATGCCAGGGAGCTTTTAGATATGTTACAACCCTAACTATTTGGTTTGGTGGCCATTACAGCAGTTGGGTTACCTTTTTATATTTTTGTTATAAACCAATGTATAGAAATTGGAAGTCAAACCAAAAAACAAATTATCATGAAGACCAGGAACGATCTATTTTTTATTTTTAGAATGCCAAACGGTGGTGGAACAGGAGAAATGCCAAGACCAAACCCACCAGAAGGAGAAGGTGGTGAAACAGACAACTCTTCAACTGATAATAATTAACTGATCATGAACCCGGTACTTCCGGGTTTTTTATTTCTCTACAAGGCTCTTTTTGAATTGATCGCTTTTATATTTTTTAAGCTTGAACCTATCTATACCCTCCCTCATAGTCTATACATAGTCTCAGTCGTAGTCTATACATAGTCTCGGTCGTAGTCTATACATAGTCTCAG
>CAZXTW010000042.1:7717-16923 GCA_964643525.1 uncultured Roseivirgaceae bacterium | reverse complement strand
TCAAATTTGCCGCCTGCCGGTGCAGGGCTTCGGCACACTTGAATTTGGCATGACCGAAGAAAGGAGGGAGGCCTTAAAACAGGCCGCATTTAATACCACTCAACAATTTCTGAACGGCATACCCGAGCTGAATTAAACAGTTTTATCCTCCACTTGCCACACCCGAAACAGTCACCCTGTTTCGGGTGTATTTTTACAAGTAGTTTCTGAGGCAGGGCATAGGAGCAGTGCTGTAATACGCTGTAATAATCTGATTGTTGTTTTGTGCGTATCTTGGCATGACAATTACAAAGTAGCTAGGCAATCTATGGCAACTATCAGGCAGCTATCAAGCGGAAACATACAAATACTTTCACTACAGCATACCATTGGCCGCAACAAAACCAATCAGTTGTATATTCATGAGCATGACGTATCAAGGGCGCATGCTACAATTTACTGGGAAAACAACCAATGGCTATTGCGTGACCACAGCCGCAATGGCACCAAGGTAGATAACCGCCTGGTACACCAGGGCATTGCCCACCTGGCCGAGGGGGCTCAGATACAGTTTGGTAGTTCAAAGGCCACCATTTGGCAGTTGACCAACGGCAGTGCCCCCAAAAGTTACCTGCAGCCTTTAACTGATAACCAGGAAATACTTGAACTGAAACCGGGGCTGATGTACCCCAACCACAACCGGCCGGCGGCTTCTTTCTTTTTGTCGCAAAACCTGAAGTGGGCCGTAGATAATGGCGAGTATACTGAAGAGCTGAAGCACAGGCAACGCTACCAGCTGCATAATGCTGAGTGGCTCTTTTATGAAAACGACCCGGTAGAAGAAACGGTAGATAACCTGCAAATTGTACGGCAAGCCAGCATTGACTGCCACTTAAGCCTTGATGAAGAAAGCGTAGAAGTAGTGATAAGCATGAACGAATTGAAGCTGAGCCTGGGCGAGCGGGTGTATAACTACCTGTTGCTGCTGCTGGCCAGAAAGCGCCTGGCCGATATTGACCTGATTGATATGGCAGATGAGCAGGGGTGGGTATATGTTGATGATATTTTGCCACAGTTGAGTAAAGAGCTGCTTAAAGAAATTGATGTTTACTACCTGAACATCATGATACACCGCTTCAGGGCGCACGTAAAAAACCTTGAGCCTTACGGCCATTTATTTGCCAATATTATTGAGCGCAAGCGGGGCAAGCTTAGGCTAAACCACCCCAACATAAGGGTAATTAAAGCCAACAGCCCTGAGGCCATTCAATAACCATTTCAACTAATTCAATCTGCTGGCCTCATTGGTTTTGATGAGGCAACCGCCCAATAAAAATCATTGGTTTTGACCATTACATGGCAGCTACCGTTGCATTACTTTTGACTATACAAACAGCTAAATTATTTAACCAACTCTTTATTTTGTTCTTGGTATTTTATTTGTATACTTAAACCAATAAGCCACCTGTTGCTTAAATTATTGACTACCCCCATGTGAGCTATTGGCGCCAACAGCAACTTGCCTTCAATTCATTAAGCTATAGTTACTACCTGCTTGTTACCTGCTAAAACCCTATAGGTACCCTGCCTAAGCCCTATTTCTATGCCCTAAGCTGTACAAAATTTCATTGCATGCTGTATGTAATGCCCAGAGGTTTAATATTCAGTACCATACAAAGCCCTTATTTCTATGCATACCAATAATGTCCAAAACGTACCAGACAAAGTGTTACAGCTTGCCAATTACCAGATTGAAGCCAAAATAGGTCAGGGCGGTTATGGCACAGTGTACCGCGCAAAACAGCTAAGCACGGGCAAAACAGTAGCCATAAAAACACTGCATGCTGAAGGCACCACCCACCACAGTCGGCACCAGGTACATTTGGCACGTTTTGAGCGCGAAGCCAGCATATGCGCCCAGATAAACCACCCCAACATAGTGCAGCTTATTGATAAGGGTGTGGCCCAAAACAGCAACCCTTATGCTGTGTTTGAATACGTCAATGGGGTTACCTTAAAACAATACATTCAGCAAGAAGGTGGGCTGCCACCCGCCCTCACACAAAAGTTAATGGCCCAGGTGCTTGATGCCCTGGTCAGTGCCCACAGCAATGGCATAATACACCGCGATTTAAAGCCCCAAAACATTATGGTTACCCAGGCCGGCGCCAAACCACATATTAAAATACTTGACTTTGGCATTGGGGCCTTTACACACGAGTACCGTACGGCCAACTATGAATCAATTACCCTTACCCAAGAGGTGCTGGGCACACCCAGCTACAGCGCCCCTGAGCAATTGCGGGGCGAGCCATCCACTGAAAAAACAGACCTTTATGCAGTAGGGCTTATGCTTGTTGAATGCCTTACGGGCCAGCCCTTAATACAGGGCAACTCACTGGCAGAAGTTTTTCAACTACAATTAATGCCTACTGAGGTGCCCCTGCCTGCCTTTCTGCTGGGCCACCCGCTGGCCACCCTGTTGCGCCGCCTGCTTAAGAAAAACCCCCAACAGCGGGCAGCAAGTGCCAACAGCGTAATAGTTGAACTTGAGCAGGTAAACTTTATTAACCTAAACCCACCGGCTGCGTCTAAAAGCAATGTCAGCCATGACCAGGCTACAGAGCCAAACAATGCAGCAGCACAGGCGGCCTTGGCCAGCCGCAAGCAAATAACGGTTTTATGCATTAAGCTCAACCTGCTGCCCCTGGCCGAAACCAGCCTTGACCTTGAAGCACTTGATGCCCTTGAAAAAGACCAGCTAAACATATGCAAAGACATGGCTTTGAGGTATGGGGGGCATATTACGGGCACCCTAACCAACAATATGGTGGTGTACTTTGGCTACCCTGAAACCCACGATACCGATGCCCGCCGTGCAGGGCTTACTGCGTTTGAACTGGTAACAGAAGCCCAAAAGCGCAACCAGCAGCTCACAGCCCTGCACGGCATTGCCCTTGAGCTAAGGGTGGTGCTGCATTGTGGCACAGTGCTGATCTTTCCTGGCCAGGTGCCAGAAGGCAACATACCCAGCACCGCCTTTGATATGCTGTACCAAACCAGGCCCATGCAGGTGCTGGTCAGTGAAGCCGCTCAGCAACTACTTAACCCTTACTTTGAGTTTAAACCCCAGAGCCAGCTTAAACTGGCGGGCGAACTACGGCCTGTACCTACCTATATTCTTTTGGGCCAGCGTACCAATGAGGCCACCAGCACCTTACGCGTAAGCAGTGCCAGCCGCGCCATGATGGGCCGTGAGGCAGAGCTGCAACAACTGCTTGCTGTGTGGCAGCAGGCCGCCAAGGCCCCAAAGGCAGTGCTGGTAAAAGGCCAGGCAGGCATAGGCAAATCAAGGCTGGCTGCCGAGCTGAAAAAGCACATAACCCAACAGGGCCATACCTTTTATGAATGCCGCTGCCTGCCTGAAAACCAAAACGCCGCCCTGTACCCCGTGCTGGCCATGTTTAAGCAGCATTGGGGCCTGACCGACGCACAGCCGCCAGCACAAAATGTGGCCCGCCTCAAAGATGCATTGCAACAAGCGGGTTGCAACACAACTGAAGCGCTGCCCTTACTATGCTCATGGCTGGCATTGCCCGTGGCCAATGCCGAACCCATTGCTCAAAATAGTGCCGATGAGCAAAAGCAAATAATATTCAATACCCTGGGGCAGTGCGTAACCCAACTGGCCCTGGAACAACCTGCCTTGCTGGTTATTGAAGATATGCACTGGGCCGACCCCACCACGCTTGAATTCCTTGCCTTATTGCTAAAGCAATTCAAGCAGCAGCAACTGTTGGTCTTGCTCACCACCAGGCCAGTACAGCAAAGCCATGAATTGCACCACCAGTTGCCCTGCGTTGAGTTACTGCCCCTGGCTGCCAAAGCGGCAGAGCAAATAGTGCAAACCGTGCTAAGCAACAGGCCGGTAGCCGCCCAGGCCCTGCAGTACATTCTTGACCGGACAGATGGTATACCCCTGTTTGTTGAAGAGCTGACCACCATGCTGCATGAAGAGAACTACCTGGCCATTGAAAACAACGCCTACGTGCTGCATAGTGAAATAGAGCAGCAAGCCATACCGGTAACGCTGCACGACCTGCTTAACGCCAGGCTTGACAGGCTGGGGGGCGCCAAAGCTACGGCACAAATGGCTGCGGCCATTGGCCGTGAGTTTAACTACAACCTGCTTAAGGCAGCCGCCCAGCACCATGACGAAACGCTGGCGCATCACCTGGAACTGTTAATCAGGGCCGACCTGGTTATTAAGCAGCCAGAGCCTCACGCCTATATGTTTAGGCATGCGTTAATTAGTGATGCTGCCTATGCCAGTATGACGCCCGGCTACCAAAAAGAAACCCACAAAAGCCTGGCCCAGGCCATTGAAAACAGTTTTACCCATCTGGTTGCCGCTGCACCTTACCAGCTGGCGCGCCATTGGGCGGGCAGCCACGAGTATGTAAAAGCCACCACCTACGGCATTAAAGCAGTAGAAAAGCAAATACAAAATGCCGCCTATGAAGAAAGCTATACCCTCAATGGCCTGTTAATGCGCTGGATACAGCACATTAACGCCCTTGACATAAAAGCAAGAAAAGAGCTTGAACTAAACATGGCCATGATATCGGTCACCTTCCTGAAAGAAGCCTCTGGCAGCAACAACCTCATGCGCCTTTCTGAAAGGAACAAAACCCTGATCAACACCATGAGGCAACACGGGGGCAACAATACCAATGAGCTTGAACTGGATAATTTTGAGTTAAACAGTGACTGGGCCATATTCTCGTACCTCTCTACCCGCTCAAACAATGCCGATATCATTACCCTGGGCGAAAACATTCTGGACAAGGCTCAGAAAGTAAAAAACCGTGAACTGGCCCTGGTTATAGCCACCTGGATGAGCCTCTCGTACTACAACATTGGCAACATGCAAAGGGCTCACCAGCTGTTGCACCTGGTACTAACACAGTTTGATGTTGAAAAAGACAAAGACATTACCCTGAAATACGGCTTGCCACCCTACATATTTGCCAACGGCATGATGGGCTTCATCAAAGGCTTTGGTGGCAACATACAAGAGGGCTACCAGCATTTTAAAGCGGCCATTAACTTTGCCAATACCACCAACAACAGCTTTCAAATTATGCTGGCCTACCTGTTTATGGTCTGCTACCTGTCCATACTGGGTAAAAAAGCTGACTGTGCCCGCTACGCGAACGAACTAATGCAAAAAGCAGGCAACCAACTAGAGGGCATAGCCGTGGCCCGCTTCTTTTTTATGGTGCTTGACTACACGCAAAATGGCACCAGCAAGGCAGTACAAAACAGGGCCGCCCAGCTTAACGAGGGGCAACACACCTCATTGTCTTTTTACGAAATATCACTGGTGCGTAGCTATACAGAGCAGGCCAACTACCAGGCAGCCATTGAGCTAATACAAGCTTCGGTAGCCCGCCAGCAGCAAGATGGTGAAATATGCAACCTGCCTTTTTACCACTACCAGCTGGGCGTAAGCCTGTACCACCAGCACGGTACGGTTACACCACAGGTCACTGAGGCATTTGCGCAGGCCCATGCCATTGCCAACCAGTTAAACTTTGGCCTGTTCAGGTTTTTTGCTGCCATAGCCCATGCCGAAATACTGTACCAGGAGCAACGCCTGGCCGAAGCCACCAAACAGCTGGCCACAATAAAAGCATTTGCTGCCCGGCATACAGCCAACCTGCAAACCTTGCCTGCCTACGGGCAATACACTGCGCTACTCAACAAAATAAACAAAACAGAAATAGCCAACACTAAAACTAATTAAGCAAATGAGCAACCGAGACAATCAAGTATCATTCACAGAAGCTAAAGCTGAAGTGAAAGCAAAACTGAATACCTTGTTTTTAGCCCTGAAAGACCCAATCTATACAGAATATCAGCATGCCGTAACACATGTTAAAAGGCTGTACAAAAGAACAACCGCGCACGGCATGCATGATGCCGATCAAAACAACGCCAAGCTGCATACCATGTTAAGAACAGAACTGCTCTCACTAATGTACTTCTTTCAGTCGTCAGTCAGCTTTATGGAACAACCATTCATTGATGACAACCGGGTGCGGTTAGGTGTACTTACTGATGGGTTAGTATTTGTAACCCAACCCAACCAGCACAACTCACTCAAGTCTGAATACATCAAAGCATATACCATTGACGAACTCACGCACCTGAAAATGAAAAATGCGCTTGCGTTTGATAAATTGATGATAGAAATTGAAGAGGCTGATTATACCGAGCATGCCCGCAACTACTTTTTTTACTGGGGGGGCTGCACCTTTCAGTTTCCTGACAGTACCAAAGTAACGCTCACTACAGATGGCAGCGAGGCAACCATTGTGATCAAGAAAAAGCCTGCCCCGAATGAAAAGAATGACGGGCACCTCAATTCAGAACAAATTGTTTTAGAAGAGCAGCCCTACCAGCTAAAGGTGGCTATGAACGGGCAAAATGACCTGTACCTGATTAATGACCTGGACTCAAGCAAGGCATCAGCAAATATTGATGATGGCCTCAAAGAAAAGATTCAATTGGTATACCGCTTAACAGACAATGAACAGCAGCGCCAGGAAGAAGTTAAAAGGTTTATAGCAGAAGCAAACGGCCGTGAACTCAAAGAAGGGTTTTTTGCCATTAACAAAGCCAAGCCTGCGTTTGTGGGCCAGCCAGCAAAAGACAACCCTGATGCTGACTTTCCGGCGGTTTACCTGGTATTGCTTAATGGCGATGAGTACACCTTTGAGCTGTTAATGCCTTACCAGTCAAACAAGTTTGTAATCCAGGTATCAACCACCATTGTTTTTGACCATGAGCAAGATGGGGCCAGCTACCAGGATTTGGTCATTACCTCTGCCTGCTAATAGGAGGGGAGCCGATGAATACCCAACCAGAGCTGCGGCCTGTACCCACAGTGCCGCAGCAACCTTACCGCCTCAAAGAGAACATTTGCTTTACCAGGATCAACGGCAAGTACGCCTTCCTCTCGTCAGAGCAAAAGGGCGTGCTGCTGCAAACCGCCACCGCCAATAAACTACTTACAGCACTGGCCAGGCAACCTGCTACTAAAATGGACTTATTAGGCAACTATAAGGCCTATGGCACCTATGGTGAAGTAATGGCCACCCTGCAACAGTTAGAAGCGGCAGGATACATTACCTGCCAGCAGCCTGTGTTTACGCCAGCCCAAAGTGCCTGGTGGCAAGAGCAGGGCTATGACCCCAATAAGCTTGCCGCTGTGCTTGACCAAAAAACCGTGGGCACCCTAACTGTGGGCAGCGCCACTGCTGCCCGGTTTTTACAAAGCTGTGCTTTGGCAGGCCTTAAAACGGCCCGGCAGCCATACCTGACGGTAGTACTGACTGATAGCTATGAGGCACCCCAGCTTGCCCACATTAACCAATCATTTATACAAAGCGGCAAGCCCTGGTTATTGGTAAAGCTCACAGGCACCAAACCCTACATAGGGCCGTTGTTTGTGCCCCAAAGCCAAAATGCCGCCTGCTGGCAATGCCTGCAACACAGGCTGGCCCTGAACAACCGCCAAAACCAGTATTACCAGGCGCAGGTAAAACAGGCCGGCCCTGGCACTGGGCCTGATGCCCCCGCTGTATTGCCCAAACCGGCTGTTGACCACCCCCTTGCCACACAAATTACTGCGGGCCGGGCTGTAGTAGAAATTGTGCGGTGGCTGTACAACCACAAGGCAGGGCCACTGCCCAGCAACCTCATGGCCATTGAGCCCCTAACCGGCCAGCACACCCTGCACCCCGTGGTGCACAGGCCACAGTGTAAGGCCTGCGGCCAGCCCACAATGGGGCTACAGCCCCCCAAGCCTATAAAAATACAACCCAATGCAGCCCCGGTGGCGCTGGCAGGTGGCTACCGCACAGCAACACCGCAGCAAACCTATGAGCGGTACAGGCACCATATAAGCCCCATTACCGGCATTATGCCCTTTGTAAAGCCCTACGCACCTATGCACAATGCCCCGGTGCACAATTACATATCGGGCCGTAACCTGGCCTTGCAAAGCACCTCTCAATTTTGGCTTAACCAGCACCTGCGCAGCACCAATGGGGGCAAGGGCAGTAATCAAGCCCAGGCAAAAACAGGTGCCCTGTGCGAGGCAATTGAGCGCTACAGCGCCACCTACCAGGGCAAAACATACCACAAAGTGGCTGCATACCATGAGCTTGAAAAGGCCATACACCCCAACACCTGCATGCTGTTTAGCCAGCAGCAACTGCAAAACAGGGCTGCCATAAACGTTGAAACCACCCGCTATTACGAGCTGGTACCGGCCCCCTTCAACACCAGCCTGCCCATTGACTGGACGCCCGTATATAGCCTGACCAGCCATGAGTTTAAATACCTGCCTGCGGCCTATTGCTATGCGCAGTACCCGGCAGGTAATGAAGCCAATTTGTTTGCTTATCCTGATTCTAACGGGTGCGCCGCCGGCAACACCATAGAAGAGGCCCTGCTACAGGGCATGCTAGAATTGGTTGAGCGTGATGCCGCAGCCATTTGGTGGTACAACCAAATACCCCGCCCGCAGGTAAACTTAGCCAGTACCGGCAACCCCTACATTAACAAGGTGGTGAAATACTACAGGCAAATTAACCGTAGCATTGCCGTATTTGACATCACGACCGACCTGAACATACCCGTATTTGCCGCAGTAAGCACCAACCTGGCAGCCCATAAAAACGATGAAATTATTTACGCCTTTGGAGCACATGTTGATGCCAACATTGCCCTTGAGCGGGCTGTGATTGAACTGAACCAGTTTTTGCCATTGGTTAACCAGCCCAATGGGCGTTACTTAACTACCGACCAGGTATTTGTACACTGGCTCAAGCATGCTACGCTGGCCCAATACCCCTTTTTAAATGCAGCAGCCAACAAAGCTATGCAGCCTAAACACCTGCAAGCCCACTACCCGGCACTGTGCCAGCCAGCTGTTGCACCAGCCCTGCACTACTGCATTGAAAGGGCTACCCAGGCCGGCCTTGAAACCCTGGCGCTTAACCTTACCCAGCCTGATATTGGCCTGCCCGTAGTGCGGGTGGTGGTGCCAGGCCTGCGCCACTTTTGGCGGCGCACCGCCCCCGGCAGGCTGTATACCGTACCCTCTGCTGATTCAGGCTCACTGGAAGTCGCACCACCCCCGGCGGGCAGCTTAT
>CAZXTW010000042.1:0-7707 GCA_964643525.1 uncultured Roseivirgaceae bacterium | reverse complement strand
AACCGAAGCCACCCTGAACCCCCAAAGTATTTTTGTTTAAAGCACACGGCAACCATGCAATACCGTACCTACACCAACCTTACCTTTAAAAACAGCCCCTACTACAAAAAGCTGCCCCCTGCCCAGCGTGAAGAGTTTGACGTACTATCGCAAGTGTTTCATTTTAAAGTAAACAACTATGTGTTAGAGCACCTGATTGACTGGCAGGCCGTGCCCAACGACCCAATATACAGGCTGGCTTTTCTCAGAAAAGACATGCTGCACCCCCAAAACTATGCGGCACTCAGGCAATGGTTGCAAACGGGCATGGGCCAATACACATTGAAAAAAATAGTGAGGGCCATTGAGCGCAGCATGTACCCCGAAGTAAAAAAGTATGAGGGTAAGGTGGCCAGGGTAAATGGGGTGCGTGTACCGGGGGTTGACCATTTGTTCCATACCAGCATGCACCTTTTTCCTGACCCTATGGTTAAAACCTGCCATGCCTACTGTAACTACTGCTTCAGGTGGCTGCTATTTACCAATAAAACCGCCCAGCAAAGCCTGGCGTACCAAAACCCTGAAACGCCGGTACAATACCTTAAAAACAACCCGCAGATAGTTGAGGTAACCTTTACCGGGGCTGACCCACTGGTGCTGAAGGCTGCCACCCTCAAAAAATACATTGAACCCATCCTGGCCATTGACAGCATACAGGCCATACGCATCTGCTCAAAATCACTGGCCTGGTGGCCGTTTCGCTTCACCACTGACCGCGATGCTGATGAGCTGCTGCAGCTTTTTGATTATGTACAACAGCAGGGCAAGCACCTTAGCCTTAGGGCACACTTTACCCACCCGCGTGAGCTGGCCCAGCCTGAAGTGGCCACAGCCACAGCCCGCATCAGGGCCACCGGCACCCAAATTCACTGCCAGGGGCCACTGGTGCAGGGTATTAACGATACTGCTGATGCCCTGGCTACTATGTGGACTAAGCAGGTGCAGTTAGGCATGGTGCCCTATTACCTGTTTATGGAAGCCGACCATAGCCCGCAGAGCCCCTTCAGGGTACCGCTGGCCAGGGCCTTGCGCATATTTCAAGAGGCGCAGCACAAAACCACTGCATTGGCCCGTACCGTGCGCGGGCCGGTATTTATGAATGATTTAAACCGGGTGTTGCTTGATGGCACCACCGAGCTAAACGGCCAAAAGTACTTTGTGTTGAAAACCCTGCAGTGCCCCCCAGGTACCCACAGCGAAGGCAAAATCAAGCTCATTCCATATAACCCACATACCACCAGTGCTGGCAACCTATTTGAACTGTTTAATGAAGCCCCACTGGCCTACACATAAACCTTGTAATATAATGTAATATTTATCTGGTAATTCAATGCTTACTTTTGAATCATTAAACAAAAGCAAACAACCTACAAGCAAGGGCCCTGCCTGTACTGTTGTGCTTTGCAGGCCGAAGCCGAAAAGCCTGGCTGTAAGTAAAAAAGAGTAGGCACAAACAACATAATCATTCAAAAATGAGCACTGCAAAAACAGGTACGTTTATTGCCAGGTACAAAGTAACCAATCATAACGTTGGTGGCCCTACACTTTACCTGAACCTGGTGGTAACCACCCCTACAGAAAAAGTAAATGGTTCTGCTGAAGTAACCATTGGCTCCATCAATCCGCCGTTTGAGTTGAACACCCCTGTTTCTGGCGATTTCACCTACATGACCGTCATGCCAGATAACACCCACATTTTGGTAGTATTGGCTTCGCCAATATTAATTCAGGATGGTTCTGAATTTACGGCACGTCTAGTTCTAAAGGGTGATTGGAAGTCGGGCGTAGCCACCTATACCTTTGCTGGCCCCAATGGCTTTACTACCATAAAAGATGCCAAGGTTGAGCTTGTAGAGCCTGTAACCGCATAAAAGGGTGATCTAACTATTCCCTGTCTGTACCTTAAAAAAAGCCCCGCCAGCGGGGCTTTTTTAATGCCAGGGTTTTAGGTTAGGTATGCTTCTAATTTACTAAAGTATGGCTGCTGAAATACCAATAAATAGGGATGCATGCAGTAGTAATAATAAGCAAGTTTGAATAAGTGTTTTGACGCCAGATTAAACCCTTAAAATACCTGACTATGGAACCAACCCAACCAATTAACCAGCCTGCACATAACCATGAGGTATACCCAACCAACCCTGAAACATTTCATTTAGGAATAACCATGGCCGGGGCAGTTTCTGCCGGTTGCTACACCGGTGGTGTTATGGATTATTTGTTTGAGGCACTTGACAATTGGGAAAAGGCCAAAGACGGTAAGTTAAAGGGGCTGCCGGCTGATAAGCAGGCACTGGTGCCACAGCATAAAGTAGTGATTGATGCCATGGGCGGTACCTCTGCCGGTGGTATGACTACCGTGATGGCAGCCTACTATGCCCTGAAAAACAAGATTAACCCTGTAAAAAGCACAGCACAGGCTGGTAAACCCCAAGACAATATTTTTTATGATAGTTGGGTAAACCTGATTGACCAGTCAGAAAGCAAAACCATTCAAAAGGCCATGGCCATTGATGATTTGAAAGACGGCCGAATCAAATCATTGCTTAACTCGTCATTTATTGACCAGATAGCCCGTAAGGCACTTGATGCAGAGAGTTTACCGGCCAACTATAAAAACCACCTGCCCGGTTATATTTCAGCACATTTAGAGTTACTAATTACGCATACCATGCTTCAGGGCATACCATTAACGGTACAGTTCACTGGCAAAACAAAAGGGCAGCCCTTATTTAAAGATAACCCCGGGCACAGCACCTTTGAGCATATGCTGTTTTCGCATTTTAAGTTAATGGATCAGTTACCTGCTGATTGGAACGAGTACATACCCCTGGAATTGAAAGATAAAAAGGCACTTGAGCATTTAACCAGGGCTACCATTGCCACTGGGGCTTTCCCTTTGGGGCTTCAGTACAGAAATTTTGATGCCAGCAGCTTTAGCGAAGCCTACCTCAAAAACAGCATTATCCGGGTTATTGAACGGAATTTGGGCAAAGCCAACCCTCAAATTGAAGGTGACATTGTTTGGCATGACACCATAATGAAGCAGTTTGCCAGTGTTTCGGTTGATGGGGGAGCGGTGAACAACGAGCCTTATGGTGAGGTAATGAGTATTTTAAAACACAGGTACCACGAGCCGGTGCACTCAGTTTCAACTACTGAAGGAACAGCCACCTACCAGAAGTACGGGGTGGTGATGATTGACCCTTTTCCTGATTTTGCTGTAGATAAACCGCTGCCCAAAAGGTGCCAGGATAGTGATGCAAAAGAAGAGAAGCCTGAGCATGATTTGTTAAACCTGGTGCCTAAGCTTATTGGCACAATCTGGAACCAGGCAAAGGTAAAGCGCCACGAAATGGTAGAGCAGTACGACACCGCGGCTTACCGTGCTGTAGTTTACCCGGTTAAAAATACAGGGGCGCCTGCACCCCGTTTAATAAGTAATTATGATGAGTATGCCCTGGCCAGTGGGGCTTTAGGGGCCTTTGGTGGGTTTTTAGATATACAGTTTCGCCACCATGATTTTTTTCTGGGCCGCGACAATGCCCGTAGCTTAATCAGAAAGCATTTGTCATTGCCATATGATGAGGCTACAGGCGGCAGGCACCCCATACATAAGAACTGGAGCAAGCCCATGATTAACCAGTTTAAATATACAGAAGGTGGCAAGACCTACCTGCCTATTATACCTGATATGACTTTATTGCTTCAAGACCAAAAGGCTGATGGACAAAAGGCTGATGACCCCAGCACGTACTACACAGTACCCCAAAAGCCTGTGGTAACCATGAAGCAGGTGAAGGCCTTGCTGGCAGAGCCCATGCGGCAGCGGTTATGCCGAATAATTGATATACTGGTGCAATCTGTTTTTAAAGGTGGTGGCTTGTTTAATGTGCTGGTCAGGATAGCGGTTTTTTTGTTTAGAAAAAGAATTGCAAATAAAATCTTAAACCTGCTATGGCCTGCCATAGCCAAGCAACTGCGTTGCTATGAACTGCTTAAAGAATAAACATAAGGGCTACTGGCTTTCAGGTAACGTACAATTAGTTGGTGGGCCACACAGGGCGGCAGTATTGGTGTATGGTGTATATTCTTTAATTTGCCCGTATGGAACGGTTACCACTAAGTGTACAGGATTTTAGGGCACTGCGCCAGGAGGGCAGGGTGTATATTGATAAAACACAATTCATACACCAAATGGTAGATGCCGGTAAGTATTACTTCTTGTCTCGCCCACGCCGTTTTGGTAAAACCTTACTGGTAAGTACCTTGACTGAGCTTTTTCAAGGCAGCCAGGAGTTGTTTCAGGGGTTGTGGATTGCCAACCGGTGGGACTGGCAGCAAAAGTACCCCGTGATAAAACTTGTGTTTAACAAAGCGAGCTATAAGCAAACTGGTCTTGAAGCCTACATTAGTAAAATGCTGGCCAAAGAGGCGGGTAAATTCAGTATAGTGCTTGACCAGGGTACTCATGCAGATCAACTGGAGCAGTTTATAGAAGCACTGGCAGCAAAGCACGGAAAAGTAGTGGTGCTGGTAGATGAATACGATAAGCCTATTATAGATTACCTGCATGATGTACCGGCAGCAGAACAAAACCGCGAAATACTGAAGAACTTTTACTCTGTACTGAATCCCCTTGAAGCCCACCTGAAGTTTGTATTCATGACAGGTGTCAGTAAGTTTAGCAGGGTATCTATTTTTTCAGAGCTGAATAACCTGATAGACCTGACCATGCACCCCCGGTTTGCCACACTGCTGGGGTATACGCAGCGAGAGCTGGAAGCAGGCTTTTCCGGGCATATTCATGAGCTGGCCCCAAGCCATGGCGGGCGTGAGGCACTGCTGCAACAAATTACCCGCTGGTACAATGGTTACAGCTGGAACGGCCGCGACAAGGTGTACAACCCGTGGTCTGTTTTAAACTTTTTGCACACAGGCATATTCAGAAACTTTTGGTTTGAGTCTGGCACACCCACATTTTTGATTAAACTGCTCAATAAGGCACAACAATACCAACTAAGCCGTGTTCAGGCTACTGAGGCCTCTATGAGTAGCTTTGAATTAGGTAATGTTGCCCCTTTTACCTTGCTGTTTCAAACCGGTTACCTGACCATTTTGACACAAGAGACAGACGGGGTTTATACCCTGGGCTACCCTAATAATGAGGTGAGGCGTTCATTGTTGCAGTACCTTTTGGCTGAAGCAGTTCACGGGCAGGCAGAAACACTGCCGGTACATGCGGTAACTATGAAAAATGCATTACAGCAACAAAACCCCCAGGCCTTTGTTGAGGCCCTTAATGCCCTCTTTGCCAGCATACCGTACCAAATCATGGTTGAAACTAAGGAGGCCTACTATCATACCGTACTTTATTTGGCATTGAGCCTAATGGGTACCTACATTCAGGCTGAACCCAGCCAGGCCACCGGCCGGCCTGATTGTGTAGCCTTTGTACACGATGCAGTATATATTATTGAAATTAAAATTGACAGCAGCGCTATTGCTGCAATGGAACAGATCAAGACTAAAAATTACGCTGCTCCCTACACCAACCAGAATAAAACCACCTACGCCCTGGCCCTAAACATCAATACCACCCTAAAAGCGGTTAACGATTGGTTGGTAGAGGCGGTTTGAAGTGAAAGCCTTTACAATTGGCCTGAATCAATATTTTCTTTGATGGCCAGTACAAAGGCCAGGTCTTTCTCAATGGCATCTGCAATGGCTTCAGGGCTTAGCTGGCCCTGTCAGCTTTGCCCAGAAAGGGCTCCATAAACTCTGGGTAGCGCTTTAGTTTTTCATCTTCTGCCTGCAAAACCTGTGTAATAAGCTGGGCACTGGGTAGGTGCTGTTGCAGCAATTCGGTTACTTCATCAATAATATACTGCCTGTCACTAAAAATTACCCCCAGGTGAAAGGTGGGGGTGTTGGCCCATTTAATTAGCCGCTTGCATTCAGGGCCATACAGCTGTTGTAACTGGGTTAGCTGCTCCAAGTGGCGGCATTTTGTTGGTAGGTGGGGTGGGCCGCTATAATGGGGCTTAACTGCCTGTATGAGCCATCGTTGTACTCAAACACCACCGAGTTGGCCAGCAGGCTTTTCATGGCATCATTAACTTCTGGTGGTTTTGCACCTTGCTGGTTGGTTTTGTGCAGGGCTTCAAGCACCTGCCACTCTTCAGCAGTTAACCGGTTGGCCATGGCCCCAAACCTGCGTACGGCCGCGCGCAGGTCTGCCTCGGTAATTTGCTTGCTCCGTACATTTTCAAGGGCGCAATAAAATGGGTGCTCACGGTGCACGCGCAGGCTCAGGTCAACAGTAGTTGGTATGTCAGTAATTTCTTTTGCTGGGGCATTGACGGCATGGCTCATAAACCAAAGGTAATAAGTTTTGGCAAGTTTAGTGGCCATGGGTGGCTGAGGTGGTCTGATACATATTGGTGGTTATGAAGCTGGGTGACCAGGTTTGGTGTATTGTAAATGGGCTGGTGTTTGGGCATAGGTAGCTTTAGGGGGTGGGTATCTATAGCAAAGGAGGTAGAGTACCCATAAGCAAGGCTTTTGCCTACCATACTCTAGCACAAAAGGCAATTTGCCTATTGAGTATAGGCAAGTTGCCTTTTGTCATTATGCTTATTGCCTATTGCTATACTGCAAGTTGCCTATTACCTATCTGCTTATTGCCTATTGTTGTAACGCTTAAAGCATATTACCAGTTGGCAACAAGCATTTGGTGAGCCAAAGTAAATTTGTAAAAAGTTTGCATGGCAGCCATGCCAGCTAAAAGTAGGAGGTAGGCACTAAAAAAGCCACCCTTTTTTGGTGTTTAGGTGGCTTTTATTGTGCTAATGTTGTGAGGTAGCTTAAGTGGCTTGTTGTTTCTGGTAAAGCCGGGTAAAATCAAAGGTAAGCTCGTTGCCAAAGAAGGAGAGGCCCACGCGCCGCCCAAACTGAAAGCCGCAGCCGGCAGCCTTAAACGTGAGGCTATCGTCTTTAATGCCAGCCCCGGTGGTTAGGCCAAAACCAATGGTAAAATTAACCGGGCCAGCCTGCCCTGTTGATAGCCAGGCCACGGCATCGGCCTGCAGGTGCGTTTGGCTAAAGTTAATGGCCGCCGCCCCGCCAATGGCCGAGCCTTGTACTTCTACCGTATTCTGGTCAGTAGCAGGCAAGCTGCTTTTCAATACGCTGCTGTTTAGCAGGTAGCCCAGGGCAGGGCCGCTGTGGTTTTTGGTAATGGTCAGGTAGGCCCCTTCGGTCTCCTCACTATACAGGTTCACGGCCCGGTAGCCGTGTGGGGCCGCTTCATCCTGCACCAGGTAGCAGGTTTGGCCCACCGCCATATCGTTATACCGGGCGGCGGCCTTTATTTTATCATTAATGGTCAGGTTCAGTGCCATGGGTTAGTATCTGTTTGGGTTAGGCTACTACAACTGCCTCTTCAATCACTTCTGCTTCCTTTTTGTCTGGTGCGGCGTTAAAATAGAAATTCAGATCCAGGCTCACCTCATTGTCAAAGAAAGAGAAGCCCAGCCTGCGCCCAAACTGAAAGCCACAGCCGGCAAATTTTACCGTCAGACTGTCGTCTTTAATGCCAAAGCCCGTGGTTAGGCCCAGGCCGGTGCTTACCTGTACTGAGCCGGTGTGGCTTTGGGCCAGGCGGGC
>CAZXTW010000041.1:1676-17047 GCA_964643525.1 uncultured Roseivirgaceae bacterium | reverse complement strand
ACAAATAACCGTCAACCAACAGGGCTACAAAGCAAAAAACGGTAATAGCTAAAGCACGCATCGGGAGATTGGTAGACTACAGTATGCTATAACGCATCAGGTTTCAATAAATGATGCCTGCAACAAAACAAACAACCAGCACAAGCCAAAAACCGGGGTATGCTGGTTGCGTGTACTAATTATGAATCAGGTTTACGGAATATCAATTTCTTCGCCTGCATTGAACCCTTCTACAGATCCCCACCTTTTCAGCTTACTGGTGTTGGCTGCTTTCAGGGCATCAATAGTAGTATTGAATTTAGCCGCCAGTACTGATAATGATTCGCCGCTTTGCACTACATAAGTAGCTGGTTTACTGGCAGCAGGTTGCTGGGGTGCAGCTGCCTGTTGTGTTTTTGCTGCTGGCGTGGTAGTGGCTCTGGCATCCTGCTTGGCTTCGTCTAAAAACTGTACACGGCGCTTAAACCTGTCGCTGGGTACGTTGCTCCAGTAGGCCTGGTCTGACATGGCCTTAAAAAAGCCGTCAAAGTCGTTATTGGCAATCAATGTCTGCACCTTTCTGCGCGAGGCCGGGGTGTAATCGCCCCTGAAAGTCATATCAACCACAATTTGCAGTATGGCATTATTCAGGGTGTCAAAGTCAGTGCCGCCATACTTGGCTACTACATCACTTTTATTACAAATACGCTTAACGGTGGCCTCCATTGAGCTGTAGGTATACTCAAACAGCTTTTTTTGCTGGTCGTAGGTAAGCTCTGGCAGCTGGTCTTTATTGGCATTTAGCCATGATTGCGCCTCGTTGCCCTGCAGGCCAATGGCTCCGCTAAATGCATCTAAATCAATGCCTGCATCAGTTAATTCTTTTTCTATAATATCTCTGCTGCCTCTATGGCCCAGGTCATAGCCCCGGCCAATGGTTACCCCAGAAATGCCGGGTGGTTTATGGGCTACTCTAGAGTAATAGATGCTGTCGGGGTTGTCATTACCTTCGGCATCGAAGGTTACCTGACCGGCAGCTACAATAAGTCCAGGATTAGTTTCTACCATGGTTATGTCAAAGGTTATAGAAGGCAAACTACTCGTTTATTGCCTTAAAATAAAATGAAGCATGAAAATTAATTATGCACACCTGCCCATAGCGTTACTAACCATAAACCAGCAAAGTAGCTTTCCTGGCCAATGAACTGGCATTGCGGGCTGTCAATAAAAACCCAACAACCTCAGCAATAAACCTTATATTTGCAGCCAAAAAAAAGCATACATGCCGGTATTAGAAGCAATGAGCCGAGCCCAGGAGAGCAGAAGGGCTATAGAACGATTATACACTGCCATGCGTCATTTGTTTAACCGAGGGTTTTACAAGCCCATGGGCAACTCGGGTAAATCTATACGGCAGGCACTACTTACAGTAAGCCCAGAAATTTATGGTTCAATCAATAACCCTGAAAAGGTTGAGCTTGATGGGCTTTTGTATGTGATTGACAGGCTACCCCGGGGCATTGAATCGTGCCGGGTGGTGCGGCTGGTGTCTGACGAGGGCTACCGCAATTCACAATACCCTGTGATTATTCCGGCCAAAAGGCGCAGAAACTGCTACCGGATTGATTCTGAGAATATGCTCATTGAAGTGACGCGTGGCCGCAGTGAAATTTATGATATACTAACCCACCTCACTTTTTTATACATTGAGTCACTTAAAATTAAAAACCATGCGGTTGATGAAAACGGCAACTACCGGGGTGAATGGAAGAAAATAGAAGAGATGGTGCTGGCCCGCCAAAAAGCTGAACAGGCCGGTGAACAGGCCAGCCACGAACAGGAAGCCACAGAAGGTAGTGTACTGGACGAGGAAACTGCCGTGAGCTACCTGTCATTCTTACTGGGCCGCACATTTGCTGAAACGCGAACAGCCTACGAGCGCTTTAAGCAAAGCACCGGCTCGTATGGCTTTTTTGATGTGGTGTACTGGCTGGGCAAAAAAGCCATTGATGAGATTAACCAGAAAGATTTAGAGCGCGAAATCAGGTTTTCTGAAAGCCTGCGTGACCGTATTGGCAACCACCAGTTTGGGTACATTTGGGCTGATGATATAAAAGACTACCTGCGTCAAAATAACTTGCTGCAGCGCCCTATACACATCATTAGTGCCAATACCCACAGCATCATGAACTCGCTGTTTGCCTATGCTGCCCTGGAAGAAGGCAGCAAACAGCACCAGCTGAACGACCTTGCGGTATTTTTGAGTACTGCCAGTGATGACGAACGAAAAAAAGTGGTAGCCTATGCCGAAGCCCATGGCATGCATACCATAACTGACCGTTCAGGCACGAACATTACCGTGCAGGTGTTTGATACCACCAAAATTGACGTAAGCTGTCTGCCCGCTGAAATTGAAGCCGACCAGGCTTTTATTCATGAAAATAAGCCTGTGATTATTGTTATGGACTATGCTTTTGGTGAGCAGGCTTATGAAACCATGGATGAGCTATTGAAGCCCTATGAACTGGAAGATAAAGCCATTAACATGAATGTGGTATCGGTTTCTGTTATGGGTAAGGCAGGTATACTAAGTGGCGGCAAGGGCGATGTGATGATCCCTACCGCCCACCTGTTTGAAGGTACTGCTGATAATTACCCATTTGATAACCAGTTAAAGGCCAGCCAGTTTGAAGGGTATGGCATTGAAGTATATGAGGGCCCCATGGTTACCGTATTGGGTACTTCTTTACAGAATAAAGACATATTAGAGTACTTTCACAGTTCTACCTGGAACGCCATAGGCCTTGAAATGGAAGGGGCCCACTACCAGAAGGCCATCCAGGCGCATGCCACCATCAGAAAAAGCATAAGTAGTAAGGTTACCTTACGGTATGCCTACTATGCCTCTGATAACCCCCTGATTACAGGAAGCACCCTGGCATCTGGCGGTTTGGGCGAACAAGGCGTAAAACCCACTTATTTAATAAGCCGCAGCATACTCAACCATATATTGGGCGGCAAATAAAGGCTTCATATCTATAGGTAATACTTAAAGTGAAGTGTAATGTTACATATAATAGTGAAGGCAATTAAAAGCATATTACCTTTGCGTAAACTGTAACATACAACACTTACACAATATGAAGAAAACTTTACGTAACCTTTCATTAGGGTTGGTATTTGCTATGTTGGTTGGTGTGGGCACCGTGCTAGGGCAGGGTGTAACTACGGCCAGCCTGTACGGGCAGGTAACTGACGAAAATGATGAACCCCTGCCAGGCGCCAATGTAGTGGTGTTGCATACACCAACAGGCGTTGAGTATGGCATATCTACCCTGACAGATGGGCGCTACAATGTGCCCAACGTAAGGGTAGGTGGCCCTTACAACATTACCGTAACCTTTGTAGGGTATGAAGAGCAACTCATTGAGGGCATATACCTTAGCCTGGGCCAAAACCTGCGGGTAAATGTTAAGCTGGAGCAGAACATCCAAACCCTGGGCGAAGTAGAAATTACAGCCCTGCAAGATGATGTGCTGAACAGCGACCGTACCGGCGCGGCCACATTTATTGACCGCGAAAGCATCAATAACCTGCCTACCATTAGCCGCTCGCAGCAAGACTTTACCCGGCTTACCCCACAAAGCGATGGCAACAGCTTTGGTGGCCGCAATGTGTTGTTCAACAACTTCTCGCTTGACGGCTCAATCTTTAACAACTCATTTGGCCTTGATGCCCCAACACCGGGCGGCCAAACCAACGCCCAGCCTGTATCATTAGATGCCATTGACCAATTACAGGTATCAATTGCGCCATTTGATGTGCGCCAGGGTGGTTTTACCGGTGCTGGTGTAAACGCTGTGACTAAAAGCGGTACGAATGAATTTAGTGGGTCAATCTATACCTTTTTTAGAAGTGAAGGTTTAATTGGCGATAAAATTAGCGGTGAAGAAATTACCAACCCCGATCTGAAGTACAACCAGACGGGTTTCCGTTTGGGTGGGCCAATTGTAAAGAACAAGCTGTTCTTTTTTGTAAATGGTGAGCGTGAGCGCCGTGACGATCCTGGCTCAAACTTTATAGCTGCCCGGCCAGGTGTTACAGGTGCCAATGTGTCGCGCGTAGAGGCTTCAGTAATGGACCAGATTAGCCAGTTGTTGCGTGATAACTATGGCTACGAAACCGGGCCGTATGAAAACTACGTGTATGAAACCAATAACGATAAGTTTCTAGCTAAGCTTGACTGGGTGCCCAATAACAACCACAGGGTAACCCTCCGCTACAACTACCTCAACTCAACACGCGAGCAGGGGCCCAACCCATTTGCCATTAACTTTACCGGTGGCCGCTCGCCCAGTCTCAACACCCTTCCGTTCAGAAACTCAGGCTATGCCATTAATAATGATATTAACTCGATCGTAGCCGAGTGGAGCGCACGTTTTAGCAACACCATTTCAAATAAGCTTACCGTAGGCTACACGGCCTTCCGTGATTTTCGTACCCCTTTCAGCGCGCCGTTCCCCACCTTTGAAATTGCTGAAAACGGCATTTCATACACCACAGTGGGCCACGAGCCGTTTTCAATCAACAACGTGCTTGACCAGAACGTATTTCAGATTACCAACAACCTGACCATATTTAAAGGTGATAATGTATTTACGGCCGGTATCAACTTTGAGCTGTTTGACTTTAATAACTCATTTAACCTGTTTTACTACGGGGTATTTCCCGTACCAGGCGAGTTTGGCGGGTATTCATTCTCTTCTGTTTCAGACTTTGTAAATACGCTTGACCCTGCCAACCCTGAGTTTCGCGATTACAATGCTGAAGTAGCTGCATTTAATCAAAACCCTTTCAGCCTGGTTGAGCTTACCCTGGGCCAAATAGGGGCGTACGTGCAAAACGAACAAACTGTTAATGACAAGCTGAAGCTTACCTATGGTTTGCGGGTTGACCTGCCCGTGTACTTCTCTGACATAGAGCCCAACCCGGTGGTAGAAGATTTGAACTTTAGAGATTCTGACGGCGCGACCGAAACCATTGACGTATCGCAGTTTCCTACGGGCAACCTCATGTTCTCGCCCAGGTTTGGCTTTAACTATGATGTAAACGGCAACCGCACAACACAACTGCGCGGCGGCACAGGTATTTTTTCTGGTAGGGTGCCCTTTGTTTGGATCAGTAACCAGGCGGGTAACCGTGGTAGCAGTGACCCCACCAACGTAGGCGTAGTAAACGGTACTGACCGCTCGTTCCGCTTCCCGCAGGTATGGAAAACCAACCTGGCCATTGACCAAAAGCTGCCTGGTGATATTACCGGTACCTTTGAGGTAATTTATGGTAAAGACATTAACGCCATTACTGTTAGAAACTCAAACCTGACTGACCCCACTGCTACCTTGCCTGGCCCTGATGGCCGTTTGGTATGGGACAGGGCCGCTAACGCCGTAAACCCACAGGTAGCTGGCGCTTATGTAATTGACAATACTACCGATGGCTACCAGCTAAACCTGACCGGGCAGTTAAGAAAAGTATGGCCCAATGGCCTGAATGCCATGGTGGCCTACAATTATAACCTGGCTAAAGATGTGGCTACCTCAACAGAAATATCGCAGTTTTTGTGGGAGGGTAACGCCATACAAAACGACCCTAACAACCCAGGGTTAAGCTTTTCACAGTTTGGCCTGTTGCATAGGTTTATTGCTTCTGCCGGTTATAAGTTTACTTATGGCAATGCCGCTACCAGCATAGCCTTCTTTTATGAGGCAGCACAAGGCGGCCGTGTGTCATACAGTTACTCTGGCGACTTAAATGGCGATGGTGTAGGTGGTAACGACCTGATTTACATACCTCGCACCGCTGGTGAAATTAACCTGATTGATGTGGTTGATGGCAGCGGCAACGTGGTTACCAGCGCTGCCGACCAGTGGACGGCCCTGAATGCTTTTATTGAACAGGATGATTACCTGAGTGAAAACAGAGGCAGCATTGCCGAGCGCAACGGCGCCCTGGCACCCTGGTTTTCTCAGCTTGACCTGCGCATACTTCAAGACTTTTCAATTGATGTAGGCGGCAAGAAAAACACCCTGCAACTTAGCTTTGACATACTAAACCTGGGTAACTTCATTAACTCTGACTGGGGCGTGAGGGAGGTATTTAACCTGACCCAGCCCATTAACTATGTAGGTAGTGATGCCAACGGTTTACCGCAGTTTCAGTACTTAAACCCCTTTACTGAAACCTATAGTGATGACCAAAGCCTTAATTCAAGGTGGCGCGCCCAGATTGGTATCAGGTACATCTTTAATTAAGGGCAGTACCAATACCTTAAGGCCAGAAATGGCCTGACTAAAAGCCATCAGTTATATTGACTGATGGCTTTTTTTGTATTCAAAACTGTGTTTGGTTTAACTTGCAGCTTCTGGGCAGTATGCCTGTACAAATTGAACTGTTGTAGGCAGTTATTTACTGAATTTAGCCATAATTTAACCACCATGAGTAAGGCCACAGCCAATAGCGACGCCACTGAGCATGCTGCCAACGAGGCAGGTGCAACTAATTTTATACATCAGATTATTGAAGAGCACAACCAGTCAGGCCGGTTTGAGGGCAAGGTGCATACGCGTTTTCCACCAGAGCCTAACGGTTACCTGCACATTGGCCATGCCAAATCTATTGTGCTGAACTTCAGCACGGCTGAAAAGTTTAACGGCCTGTGCAACCTGCGCTTTGATGATACCAACCCCGCCAAAGAAGAGGTTGAGTTTGTTGAGTCAATACAGCGTGATGTGGCCTGGCTGGGCTACAGCTGGGACAACCGCCTGTTCCATGCCTCTGATTATTTTGACCAGTTGTATGCCTATGCAGTTGAGCTGATTGAAAAAGGCAAGGCTTATGTTGATAGCCTCAGCTCTGATGAATTTGCCAGTAAGTACAAGGGTACGCCTACACAACCCGGTAAAGAAAGCCCTTACCGCAACCGCAGCGCGGCAGAAAACCTGCAGTTGTTTGAAGAAATGAAAAACGGTAAGCATGCTGAAGGCAGCCACATATTACGTGCTAAAATTGACATGGCCTCGCCCAATATGCACCTGCGTGACCCAGCCCTGTACCGCATTAAGCATGCCAGCCATTACCGTACTGGCGACCGCTGGCATATTTACCCTATGTATGACTTTGCCCATGGCTTGTCAGACTCGTTAGAGGGTGTTACCCATTCATTGTGTACGCTTGAGTTTGAAGTGCACCGCCCTTTGTATGACTGGATTATTGACCAGCTGGATGTTTACCACCCACAGCAAATAGAGTTTGCCCGCTTAAACCTGAGCTACACCGTGGTGAGTAAACGCAAATTGAAGCAACTGGTAGATAGTGGCGTGGTTGACGGCTGGAACGACCCCCGCATGCCCACCATATCGGCATTGCGGCGCAGGGGATACACGCCCGAAAGCATTAAAAACTTTGCTCATAAGGTAGGGGTGGCCCGCCGCGATAATATAATTGATGTGGCCCTGCTTGAACACAGTGTGCGCGAGCATTTAAACAGGGTAGCCCCCCGCAGGCTGGGTATACAGAGGCCGTTAAAGCTGGTTATTACCAATTGGCCTGCTGACCATACCGAGCAGCTGCCAGCAGTAAATAACCCTGAAGATGAAAACGCAGGCACCAGGCATATTCCATTTACCAGAGAGTTGTACATTGAGCAGGACGACTTTATGGAAAACCCACCTTCGCCCCGCAAGTTTTTCAGGCTGGGGCCTGAGCGCATGGTGCGGTTAAAGTATGCCTACATCATCCGTTGTACTGGCTACACCAAAGACCCCGAAACAGGTGAAATTACAGAAGTGCAGGCAGAGTACTACCCCGAGTCAAAAAGTGGGCAGGATACCAGCGGCCTTAAGGTAAAGGGCACATTGGGTTGGGTATCGGCCCCGAATGCTGTTCCGGCTGAAGTACGGCTGTACGACAGGCTGTTTAGTGAAGAGCAACCTGAAAAAGCACCAGCCGGTGGTGACTTTATGGAGTATGTAAACCCAGATTCTTTACAGGTATTGGGTAATGCCATGGTAGAGCCCAGCCTGAATGAAGCTGCCCCGGGGTTTACCTTTCAGTTTGAGCGCCAGGGCTATTTCTGTATTGACACAAAATACAGTACCGCGCAAAAGCTGGTCATTAACCGTACGGTTACTTTAAAAGATGCCTGGGCCAGACAAAAACAAAAGTCAAAGTAACTGAGGCTTTTATGAAACAACATAAGTAAAAGAAACACCTATTATGGTTTGTTTTTTGGCTGTTTGGCTTATCTTTAGCCTTGTAGGCTAATAAAAACAACAGTACAAATTTATACCAAACCTGGGCAATTGGGTGCTGCTTCTTATATAGCTCTTGTATTTTATGCGCTAACTGACTGCTGAACTATCGGGAATGTCCGTTTCGGTTGAGACCATCATCATCATTACCTATGGCTTTTTAGCCATAGGCACCTTGGTGCTTGCCATTATCCTGCATCATTTTTACCGCTTGTACAAGCGGTATCCGCTCAGGTATTGGTCATGGAGCTGGTGGGGGTTATCTATTTACCTTTTGGGTGCGCTGGTGTCGTTATACAATTTACAACACCTGCCTTTAGGTAACATATTCAGGTTCAGCACTTCTCTGTTAACCACCATAGCAGGCTATTTTCAGGTTATCTGGCTGCTGATGGGCACACTGGCCCTGTTCAGGCACAACCGGTTTAATAAAACAAAACACATCATACTATTGGTGGCAGCAGTGGTGATTTCTATCGTCATTACCTCACTGTATGCCTTTGACCCAGCTGGCGAGTCGTTCCGCAATCTGCTCAGGGTAGGGGTGAGGTCATTAGTTGCTGGGTTTGCTTATGTATTTACAGGCTTTTACATTATTAAATTGCCATGGACAATCCGCTCTACCGGGCGGTTTATTTTAATTGCAGCCTTTGTTTTGTACGGGGTGCAGCACCTCTATTACTTTGCCGCCCTGACTGGCATTTATCAGGGCAACCTGTGGCTGTACCAGTTTTCTCCCTTTGTGGTTATTGGCGAGCTGCTGGTGCAGTCGTCTATGGGGCTGGGTATGGTGTTGTGGTTACTTGAGGGCGAGCGGCAGGCCCTGAAGCTGGCTAATGAAGAGTTAGACAGCATAGTATACAGCACCTCACATGATTTGCGGGCCCCGCTTACTTCAGTTCTGGGCCTGGTTAATGTGGCCAAGCTTGACCCTGACCAGCACAACACCAACAGTTACCTTGAAATGATTGAACGCAGTGTGCAAAAAATGTTCAGGGTACTGACTGATATTCTGAATTACTCCAGAAATACCCGGCTTGACGTTCACAATGAACCCATTGAGGTCAAGGCAATATTACTTGAAACCATTGACGACCTGCTGTTTATGGATAAAATCAAGGCCATTGATATACAACTTGATGAACTGGGCGAAGACCGCATTACCACTGACCGTGAGCGCCTTAAAATTATACTCACCAACCTATTGGCCAATGCCATTAAGTTTCACAATATTGAGCAGGCAAAGCCCTACATACGTGTGGTAAGTGAAATTAATGGTAGCAAGGCCATTATCAGGGTAGAAGATAACGGCACCGGTATTGAAAAGGCAGATCAGCAAAAGATTTTTAACATGTTTTACAGGGCGCATGAAATATCAGATGGGGCTGGGCTGGGGCTTTACATAGCCCATCAGGCAGCACTTAAGATTAATGGGCGGTTGGTGGTACAGTCTGAAAAAGACCAGGGAAGCACCTTTACCTTAGAACTGCGCCATATATAGCAAAGCCGGCGCAGGGGTGTTGCCCCATTACGCCGGCTTTAGGCTGTTCTTATACCTCACCTTACTCTACAAACTCAAAATCCATAGTAAGGGCATGCTTTTTAATGGCTGCCAGCATGGCATTGTCAAGCATGGCTGTGGTATTACCTGCTGCTTCTGCCTTTTTGCTGGTAATAAAGGCATCACGTTTTTTGCCCAACGCCCTGATAGACTCCTGTATCTTGGCCCGCTCATTGGCAAACTTTTTAATGTAGGCCATCTTTTGGGCATTACTCATGCCTTTCATGGCTTCGGGCAGGTGGGCTTCATCATAATCATCAATATCAAAGCTTGCAGTGGCTGCGGCATCTACCAGGTCCCAATGGGTATTGCGGTAATAACCCCGGCTTTTTGAAATGGCCCGGCTTACAGAGCCACCCTTGCCATACTGCTGGGCGTTTTGGTCTTGTATAATCTGGTTTTGCTTACGCATGCCTCCACCGCTGCCATACACCAGGTATGTATCGTTCAGCTCCTCATTTAGCGCTTCTATGGCATCGTCATAGGGGGTTTCAATAAATACCGTTTTGTTGTTCTGGTTAATATTCATGTAGGTGCCTCCGGTAATATCGGCGCCGGCCTTCCAACTGGTATTGATGCCCTCTTGGCGGGTGCCACAAAAAATAGTGTTCACTACTATGCCTTTTTCTTTGGCTTGCAGGCATGACTCAGCAAACGACACATTGCCCTGGGTAAACGGCTCGTTGCCTGCTATAAAAATGTACTGTAAATCTTTCTTCGCCTTGCCCCAGGTAAGCTGCACTAATGATGATTGGATTACCTGCCCGCAAAACTCATTGCCCCCGTTGGTTGTGAGGCTAAACAAATCGGCACTTACCTGGTCAAGGTCGGTGGTCATGGCGGTAACCAGCCTGATATAACCCTCACTTGCGGGCAGCCTGTCGTTGCCATACTCATACAGCGCTATTTCAAGTTTGGGCTGCTTGCCCTCGTGCCTGGCCTTGGCCAGTTCATTAACCAGGTTCCATAATTGGGCCTTGGCCTGGTCAATTAAACCGTCCATGCTGTTGCTGGTATCAAGCAGCAGGGCCAGTTTAATGTTTTTGTTTTCTTTGTTTTGGGCATGTAACCCATTACCCATGCCGCCGCCAATCAATAGGGCCAGGGTAAGCATTATGGTATAGTGGGTTGGTTTCAGGTGGCCAATGAAAGTATTCATAACTATTGTACTTTGGTGCTTTAACATTCATTTTTAATTGAAGCGCTTATGTAAATATACGGCTGCCAGCCCCTGGGGTGAACGGCCAATGGGTAAACCACCTGTTTGGGTTAGTTAACGGGCCAGGCCAAAGGGTAAACCCCTGCTTTGGGCGGGTAAAGCCCCCTGAGTTTAAGCTGCAACAAATTGGCATTACGTATCTTTGCTTAAGGCGGTACGTATACTGCCCAATATGACCAAAAGCCGCAATGCCAAAAACTTCATTAACCATAGGGCTGTTGTTATGCCTGCTGTACACCGGGTTGTGTGCCCAAAGTGTGAAAAAAAACAGCAGACGCGCTGCCCTTACCATTGACGAAAGCATAGACCTTGCCCGGCAGGCATTTACCCAGAACCAGAAAGAGGGGCTAACACAAATTGAAGCTGTGCTACTTAGGGCCATTGAAAGAGGCAATACACGCGAGCAGGCTGCCTGTTACCTTAGCCTGGGCCAGTTTAACCTGGCGTTGCAACAGCCAGATTTAGCGGTTGAAAATGGCAACAAAGCCTACAGCAGGTTTGTTGCCAGTGGCACTGCCAGTGGGGTATATGCCACAACACGGTTATTGGCACAGGCCTACGAGGCCATGCAGGCCTACGACAAAAGCCTTGATTACTACCGCAGCTATGAACAGCTGGCCCTGCAAAAGGGTGACACCGCCCAGCAGGTATACGCCAAATCGCAAATAGGAGAGGTGCTGCTGGCACAAGGCAAGGCCGATGAAGCCCTAAGCTACTTTGAAGATGGGCTGGCCATTGAAACAGCCTTGAGCAACAGCAAAGGGCGGGCCACGCAAACCAGAAACATTGGCAGAGCCTACCGAAGCAATAACGATAATGAGCAGGCACTGAACTTTTACAACCAGTCGTTAGCCATAGCCCAGGATATTAATGATAATTCAGAGTTGCTACAATCTGGTGAAGAAATTGCCTCGGTTTACCGTGGCGAACAGCGGTATGATGAAGAGCTGGCCCTGCGCAACACCCTGCTTGATGTAAGTAACGTTAGTGGCGATACCCTCAATGCCTCATACCAAAACCTTGAGATTGGCAATATATACATTGAAACCAAACAAGAGCAACAGGCCATACCCTACCTTAAAAACAGCATTGACCTGGCAGCGGCCTCAGGGCTAATAGCTGATAATGCATTGGCCACAAAATCACTCTCTGAAGCTTACCGCGGCATGGGCAGTTATACCCTGGCCCTACAGGCTTACCAGAATTATGTGGCCCTGGTAGACTCGTCATACAACCTGAAAGCCGCTGCAATTGAAGCCAGCCAGGAACTGAACAAAGAGCTGTTGGGCAAACAGCAACGCATTGACCTACTTGAAAAAGACAAACAGCTCACTGAAAAAACCATTGCCTTGCTTCAAAAAGAGCAGGATGTAAAAGATGCCAACCTGTATAGGCAAAAGCTGGTAATCTGGGGCCTGGGCATAGCCATGCTGTTTATGGTTGGCCTGGCTTATTTAATGTACCGCAACACACAACAAAAAAAGCTGGCTAACCAGTTGCTGGCCTTAAAGTCATTGCGCACGCAAATGAACCCCCACTTCATATTCAATGCCTTAAACTCAGTAAACAGCTACATTGCCAAAAACAACGAGCGGGCTGCCAACAAATACCTGTCAGACTTTTCAAAGCTGATGCGTGCCGTGCTTGAAAACTCTAAACATGATTTTGTGCCCTTAACCAGTGAAATTGATGTAACGGGCCTGTACCTTTCATTAGAGCACTCAAGATTTGCCGATCAATTTGATTATGAATACACGGTTAACCCTGCTATTGATGCAGCAGCCATTATGATACCCCCTATGCTTATACAACCATACATTGAAAATGCCGTATGGCACGGCCTGCGTTACAAAAAGCAAAAGGGGTTTTTAAACGTTACCATTGATTATGCTAATGCTGGCCAGTCTGTTTTACTAATAACCATTACTGACAATGGCATAGGCCGGGCACAATCAGCCCAATTGAAAACTAAAAACCAAAGGGCTGGTACTGCCACAGGCATGAGTAATATCAAAAGCCGTATTCAACTATTAAATGATATGCGCCAAATTGGCTTGCATGTAACCGTGAGCGATTTTGCCCCTGACCAGCCTGATGTTGGCACGCGGGTAGAAATAAGAATCAAAGCACAGGCAGATCAGCTGGAAGGCAGCTAAACACACAGCTGGCTTTTGGCGGTATACTCTTTTCTCAGGCACTCGGGGTAGCTATATCCGTGAGATCAACAGCTTTTCTGCCAGATGTTTGAACTGTTTGAACAGGTACATAACCTATGTCACTCCCTGATGGCCGCCTCAACAAACCTGTTGAATAGAGCCCGTGCAATTACTGAATAAATAAGTTACGTACTTTTAGTTAAGTGACTCTATAAATAAAAATTGGGGCAAAGTGCCCCAATTTTTGACTATTGATTACAACCAAAATGTGGGAATACCCACAAAAATAAAATTCTTGATAGGGCCATTTCAGGCCACAGCTTGCTAAACAATCATACACGCTAAACTAATTCCACAAAAGCATTATTGTGTACAAAACATTCTAGTGAACATGTTGATAATTTAGTGAATTTTCTTCACATAAGCCATTAATGTAGTTGATATTCTATGTCTGTATTGCGCACAGACTATATCACAAAAGATTATGTTAATTCCCGTAATGAATGGCTAATTAGATGCTAGTTAGAATAATTATAAGCTTCCTAATAATTTCCGAATGGCGATACAAAAGACGGGCTTTAAAATTACAAAGTCAAGTACAATTTCTCTTTTTTTTAACAGTTTATTCACAATTTAAACGATTATAATCAAGTGATGCCTAAGACTTATTATACGGCTTATGCTAAATTGGGTAGAAAATAATATATTTATTTTCACTTTCTAGCAGTATTGTTTTGTATTGTGCAATTCTGGGCTTTCTAAAAATGGTAAATTGCCTGTACTGCAAAATTTTATTAATGTACGGTTAGAACACCTTCAACCAATCCTGTAAAAATACAAAGCACCTCTAGCAGAGGCGCTTTGTAGGGAGTAGATAAACATTTTAATTGATTACAAGGTGTACTTTATTATTCAATTTGCGGAACAATTCCTCATCTAATCTGCTGCAGGGCAGGTTCATGCATAACCTGCTGGCTGCTAAGCCAAAGGCCTGCTAACAGCAGCACTACAAACAACAAAAGTAGCAGGGCATCTGTTTTGCTTAGCTTAAACCATGTGATGTTAAATAGTGTAATTCTTTTCATATTCGTAGCGTCTCAAACCATCAGTGCATTTAAGACTCTACTAATATACCTGACCTATAACTGATGTCATAAAATATGGGATAAAGTACTAAAAATGATATGCCAAATGCCTGATTATAGTGATTTGGCGCTATTGTACTTTGTTTAAATGCTGTAGCAGCTTTTCCCTATGAGTTTTACTTAACGGTATTTCCTGCTTGTTGATACATATAGCGTCGTACTTAATGGCTGTAATATGCTCAGTATTTACCACATATGACCGGTGTGCTCTAAAAAACTTACCTGCCGGCAGGCCTGTTAAAAACTCTTTCAGGCTGCTTCTCACCACAAACTTTCTTTCAGAAGTAAAAATTTCTGTGTAATTGCTGTCTGGCTTCAAATACAGAATTTCATTATACCGCACCTTATAAAACAGGCCTGCTTCCTTCACAAACAGGCTGTCATTAAACGTTTGGGTGTTATTGCTTGTACCAGCCGTAGGTTTGTTCGTTTGTTTTTGATAATTGGGCTGCGCCAGGGCAACTTCAATGGCGGCATATAAATCGCCCTGTTCAAACGGTTTCACCAAATAGCCATTGGGCTGCGTTTTACTGGCCTGGCTCACCGTGCCACTGTCGGCATGCGAGGTGCAGTATATAAAAGGTATCTGGTACTGGTGCCTCAACTGGTAGCCCAGACTTATGCCAGATTGGTTTTGGCCCAGTTGCACATCTACCAAAGCTAAGTCAGGCACCTTATTGGCTAAAAATGTTAATGCCGCTGCTATGTCTTTGCATACATGAACCTGTGCATACCCCAACTCGGTAAGCATCTCGCGCATATCTTCGGCAATAATCAATTCATCTTCAACAATTAATACTTCAATTGCCGCATTGGTCAAATCACTCATTCCTATTCTTTTGTAGTTTGGGCAGTACCGCCACCTGGCGGGTGCCGTTTTATCCTACAAGCAATCGTTCTCTAAATCGGAGCTCAAAATGAGCACCCTGCGCATTTCTATAATTCAGGCTGCCATTAAGCTGCCTGGTTAAAATATCAACCAGTTTCATGCCAAGTGTCTTT
>CAZXTW010000041.1:0-1666 GCA_964643525.1 uncultured Roseivirgaceae bacterium | reverse complement strand
CCCGCCCTATATCAAAGCCTTCGGGCAGGCCGGCCCCTGTATCAGAAACTTTTAAAACCAAATGTTCTTCGTCTTCGCGGGTTAATGCCACGTGTATTTCGCCTTCATTTGCGCCAGCAAAAGCATACTTATAGGCGTTAGAAATTAACTCGTTCAATATCAATCCTAAAGGTATGGCTGTATCTATATCTAACTTAATTGGGGGGGCTACAACCCGCTGTTTTACCGCCACTTCGTTGGTTCGAAAGGCAGAGTTCAAATATGACAGTAACTGTTCAGTATATTCCTTAAAATCTATTTCAGAAAGCTGCTCGCTCTGGTACAGCTTCTGGTGTATCAGGGCCATTGCTTTTACTCGGCTTTGGCCCTCTTGTATGGCAGAAAGCATGCCGGGGTCACTGGTATGGCGCGATTGCATATTTAAAATGCTACTTATAACCTGCAGGTTGTTTTTTACCCGGTGGTGTATTTCGCGCAAAAGGGCTTCTTTTTCTTTCAGGGCCGCAGCAATAGTATGGTTCTGCTGCTCTATCTCATTGTTTTTACGGGCCAGCGCCAGGTTGGCTTTACGCTTAAGGCGTTGGTTTAGAAAAATAAACAGCGCCAGTAAGGCCAATAGGGCTACTACGGCAATTAAAGCATTGCGCAGGGTGGCCTGCTTTTGCAGGGCAAGGTCTTTGCGGGCCAGCTCTGCATCTTTTAACACCAGCTCTTTCTCTTTCTTTTCTGTTTCGTAGCGTGTACTCATTTCTTGTATCTGCTCGCTTTTACGCACGTTAAACAGGCTGTCTTTCAAAGCCGTGTAGGCCTTGTAATATTCCAGTGCCTTTACCGGGGCATCAAATGCCTCATACAGCATAGAGGTATTTAGGTAATTGGTCATTAGGGTATTGGTAGCATTAATCTGCTGGGCCACCTCCCTGCTTTCTGCAAACAATATTTCAGACTTCCTGAACTGGCCCAGCTCTGCGGCAAGAGAGGCCTGGTTCAACTTGGTGGTGGCTACTCCGTTCAAATCACCAATTTCAGTTCTTAACTGCAGCGCAGCGGCAAAGTACCACTCGGCAGAGTCATACATATCCAGCCGGTTGTAATCTTCACCAATATTATTCAGGCTTACCCCTTCGCGCAGGCGGTTATTAATCTTACGGTTCAGGGCCAATGACTTGTGGTCGTACTTCAGCACCTTTTCAAAATCACCATAGTCATAATAAATGCTGGCTATATTATTCAACTGGCTGGCTATGCCGGCAATATCATGCATGCCCTCATGCAGCTGTAATGATTGTTCAAAATATTGAAGCGCCGTTTCCGGCTCTCTCAAGCGCCAGTATACCAGCCCAATATTCCCGGTGGCTGTAGCTATAACAGTGGTGTCATGAATAGCCTCGCTTGTTTCAAGTACCTTAAAATAAATCTCCAGTGCTCCGTTATACTGTCCCTTAAAATACAGTACGTTACCCTTTAGGTTCAATATATTGTTTTTAACCTTAGGGTAGGGCAGTGCTTCAATCAGGGCCAGGGCCTGGTTGTACTTTACCACGGCTTCATTTACCCGGCTACTTACCTCATCTACCCGGCCCAGCTCTGCCAGGCAAATGGCCTTTAGGTAGGGGTTGTTCAACTGGGTAGCCAGTTCAAGGGCCTGTTGCCCAAAACCAGCAGC